>DAIDTN010000096.1 GCA_027457185.1 Burkholderiales bacterium
CCGCAAACGCCGCCCGATGCGGTGCAGGAAGGCGTGAAGGCGCTGCGCGGGATCCTGCGTTTCTAATCGGAGCGCCGCGGTGGCAAGGTAACCGCCAGGCTCGCCTTGACCTCGATGAAACAGGGTCCGCCTGCTGCGAGGCCGCTCGCGACCGCGCTGGCCACCTGATCTTCGCGCTCGATGCGCTGCGCGCGCAGGCCGAAAGCGCGCGCGACCTGCTCGAAATCCGGATTGAACAGGCTGGTGCCCAGTCTGCGCCCAGGGTAATGCAGCTCCTGCTGGATCCGGATCGAGGCATAGCTGCCGTTATTGGCCAGGATGAACAGAATCGGCAGCTTGCGCTCCACCGCCGCGATCATTTCGTTGCCTGTCATCATGAATCCGCCGTCGCCGACCATGCAGATCACCTGCCGTCCGGGAAAACGCAGCTGCGCGGCGATCGCAGCCGGCGTGCCGTAGCCCATGGTGCCCGACAGCGGCGACATCAGCCGCTGCGGCGGCACAAAGCCGAAGTGCCGGTAGACCGGGGCCGCGAAGGTTCCGGCGTCCAGGCACACGATGGCATCGGCGCTCGCCTGTGCGCGCACCGCCTTCACCACCTGCACGAAATCGATGCCGTCCTCGGCCTTGCGCTGTGGCCAAGCGGCGTGCGCCTGGAAAATTTCCTTGAGCTGCACGGTCCAGGCGGATCGAGGCCGCGGGATGTCTGGTTTAGCCGCGGGAGTCAGCGCACGTGCGAGTGCGATCGGATCGCACACCAAGCCGAAATCGGGCGCGAAGTGCAGTCCGACCATGTGATCGTCGGCGTAGGCATGCACGAACGTCTGCCCCGGACACGGCAGATCGGGAAAACTGTATCCCTGGCTGGTGATGTCGCCAAAGCGCGTGCCCAGCGCCAGGATCAGATCGCTCTGGCGGAAGGCGTCGATCTGCAGCTTCGGGTTCGCCAGCCCGAGTTCGCCCACATAGAGCGGGTGCAGGTTGGAGAACAGGTCATGGCGGCGGAACGACAGCGCTACCGGGATCTGCCAGGCCTCGGCCAGGGCCGCGAGCGCCGCGCGCCCGCCGGCCCCCTCGAATGCGCCGCCGGCGACGATTAGGGGTCGCTCGGCCGCTTCGATTTTGCGCAATACCTGCCGCAGGGTCTGCTCGTCCGGTATCGTGCTCGCGTGTGCGTGCGCAATCCAGCGCGGCTGCTCGACCTGTTGCTGCTGCAAGTCTTCCGGCACCACCAGCACCACTGGACCCGGAGTGCCCGAAGTCGCAATGCGGAGCGCCTTGAAGCCGGCCTCGGCCAATTGGCGCGGGTCGGTGACTTCGAACACCCATTTCGCGATCGTGCCGTACATGCGCCGGTAATCGATTTCCTGGAATGCCTCGCGCCGCAGGTCTGCGCGCGGCACCTGCCCTACGATCAGGATCATGGGAATCGCATCCTGCTGCGCGGTATGCACGGCGATAGCCGCGTTGGTCGCGCCCGGGCCGCGGCTCACCAGCGCAATGCCGGCCCTGCCACTGAGCCTGGCGTCGGCCACGGCCATGAAGCCTGCGCCCGACTCATGGCGGCAGGTCACGACGTCGATGCCGGGGAAGTCGCACAGCGCATCGAGAATGCCGAGGTAGCTTTCACCCGGAACCAAAAATACCCGATCGACGCCGTGATTCTGTAACACCGAAAGCAGTGCGTGAGAAGAGCTTGTCATTGCTGTTGTGGTCCTATTGGCAATTTTTTGATAAATCAGCAATCGCGACTGCCTGAGCGCATGAACGCGGGCTATTCGCTGCGCAGCGCTTCGAGCGGATCCAGATGCGCCGCCCGCCGCGCCGGCATCACGCCTGCAGCCAGCCCAACCACCAGTGCAACCAGCTCCGCCATCACGGCGTAGCTCCACGGCGTATGCACCGGCAAGGCCGGCAGAACCAGGTGCAGCGCGACCGCCGTACCCCACCCCAACAGCAGTCCGGCCGTTCCGCCCAGCACGGCCAGCAGCGCCGCCTCGCCCAGAAACAGCAGCAGGATAGCCCGCCGCGTCGCGCCCACGGCGCGCAGCAGGCCGATCTCCGAGGTGCGTTCCGCCACGGCGATGGTGAGGATGGTAAGTATGCCCACGCCGCCGACCAGGAGAGAAATACCGCCGATCGCGGCGACCGCGAAAGTGATGGCATTGAGCACGGTCCCGAACACTTCGAGCATTTTCTGCTGCGGCGTTATGGTGAAATCCTCCGCGCCGTGGCGCGCGACCAAGACGCGCCTGATGCCGGCCTCCACTTCGGCCAGCGGCGCGGTCGGCTCGTACACCACGTGAATCTCCATCAGGCTCTCGCGGTTGAACATTTCCAGCGCCCGCCCGACCGGTATGTAGACCGTATCGTCGAGATCGAAGCCGAGCACCTGGCCCTTCGA
The DNA here is from genome assembly GCA_027457185.1 of Burkholderiales bacterium. GTDB lineage: Bacteria > Pseudomonadota > Gammaproteobacteria > Burkholderiales > SG8-39 > 2-12-FULL-64-23. Next base: position 2,405 of record DAIDTN010000096.1, read on the forward strand.
TCGCATCACGCCGACGACGCGATATCGCTCGCCGCCGGCGCGGATGCGGCTGCCCAGCGGATTGCCTTCGCCGAACAGTTCGAGCGCCACTTTCGAGCCGAGAACTGCGAACGCACGCGCGCCGTGCGGATCGTCCGCAGGCAGAAATTCGCCGCTGGCCACGCGCATCTGCAGCGCGCGCGCAAAATCGGGCCCCACCCCATAGAGCGTGACGCGGCGACTCTTCCCCTGGTGCACGATTTCGGCGTTGCCCTGCACCACCGGATCGGACAGCTGCACATAGGGCGCGCGGCGCAAGGCCAGCGCATCGTCGATGCTGAGCGGCCGCACCGTGTTCACCGCGCCGAGCGAGGCCCCGTGCGTCTGCACGCGCCCCGGGCTGACGCTGATGATGTTGGTGCCGAATTGGGTGAACTCCGCGATGACGAAGCGGTGCAGGCCTTCGCCGATGGATGTGAGCAGGATCACCGCGGCAATGCCGACGGCGATACCGAGCGCGGTCAGCACCGTGCGCAGCCGCTGCGCCCTGAGCGAAGCGTAGGTGAAACTGACGAAGTCGGCGTAGCGCATCGAGAGCCCCTACCTGCGCGACAGCGCCTGCACCGGATCGAGCATCGCCGCACGCCGTGCCGGCGCCACCGTAAACAGCACTGCGGTTATCAGCGCAATCGCCGGTGCCGCCACCAGCGCCCACCATGGCGCCTGAAACGGGATTGCCGGGTACAGCTGCACGGCGAGGCTGCGTCCCAATTCGCCCACGGCAAGACCTGCCGCGGCGCCGCCTGAAGCAAGCAGCACGGCCTCGGTGAAGAACACCAGGCGAATCTGCCGCCCGGTGGCGCCCAGCGCCTTAAGCAGGCCGATCTCGCGCCGCCGCTGCGTCACCGCGATCAGCATCACGTTCATAATCAGGATCCCGGCCACCGCCAGGCTGATGGCGGCGATGCTCGCCACGGTCAGGGTGAGCGCGTTCAGGATGCGGTCGAAAGTCGCCAGCACGGCGTCCTGGGTGATCACCGTGACATCGCGCTCGCCTTCATGGCGCAGGCGGATGATCTCCTCGACATCGGCCTTGGCGTCGGCGATCTGGTCGCGGCTCTTGGCCTCGACCAGGATGCGGAACAGCGCCTCGGTATTGAACAGCGCCTGGGCCGCGGCCAGCGGCACGATCACGATTTCGTCGGTATTCGATCCGAGCGACTCGCCCTGGATCTTCAACACGCCGATCACGCGAAAGCGCCGGTCGCCGACGCGCAGCCATTCCCCCAGTGCCGGGCGCGTCCCGAACAACTCGCTCGCCACCGTGGCGCCGATAACGCAAACCGGCTGACTGTGGCGCGGATCGCCTTCAGGCAGGAAGCTCCCCTGCGCCATATCCATCTGCCGGATGTCGATCAGTTCCGCCGTCGACCCGAGCACCGGCGATTCGCGGCTGCGTGCGCCGGCGCGCACGTCGCCGGCGCCGATGATCAGCGGGGCAACACGGCGCACCGCATGGCTGCGTTTGAGCGCGAGCGCGTCCTCGAGCGTCAAATCGCGCGGCGTCTTGCCCACCAGTACCCCGGGCATGGCTCCGGCCGTTTCGCTGCGGCCGGGTAGGACGATGATCAGATTGCTGCCGAGCGAGCCGAACTGGTTCGCCACATACAGCCGCGCCCCCTCTCCGAGCGCGGTCACCATCACCACCGCGGCAACGCCGATGCCCATCGCGAGCAGGATCAGCAGCGTGCGCGCCAGCGAACCGCGCACCACCTGCCAGGCGAAATTGAGCAGATCGACGACGCGCATGCTCAGTCGCGTTCGTCGGCGACGCCGGCCCCGTCGAGCATGCGCAGCCGCCGGTGCGAGCGCGCGCCGATCTCCGGATAATGGGTCACGATCACCACGGTGCCGCCCTTATGATGCACCTTCTCCAGCACGCTCAGCACTTCCTGCCCAGTATGGCGGTCGAGGTTGCCGGTGGGCTCGTCGGCGAGGATCACGGTCGGTCCCATGGACATCGCGCGCGCAATCGCCACCCGCTGGCACTGGCCCCCGGAGAGCTGGTCGGGACGGTGGCCGGCCCGCTCTTCCAGGCCGTATTCGGCGAGCAGGCGCGCGAGCCTTTGCCGGCGTTCAGCCGGATCGATGCCCGCCAGGATCATCGGCAGTTCGATGTTCTGCACCGCGGTCAGGCGCGGCACAAAGTGAAAAAACTGGAACACGAAACCGATCTTCTCGCGCCGCACCCGCGCCAGTTCGTCGTCGGTGAGTGCAGTGACGTCGCGCTCATCGAGCTCGTAGATGCCGGCATTGGGTCGGTCGAGCAGGCCGACGATGTTGAGCAGCGTCGACTTTCCCGATCCGGAGGGCCCCATGATGGACAGATATTCGCCGCGCGCGATCTCCAGGCTCACCGCGCGCAGCGCGTGTACCTCCTCGCTACCGACCAGAAACGTACGCTCGATTCCGCTGAGGCGGATCATTGGGTTGGGGCCCTGGCGGGCTCCATCTTCTCCGCCGGGGCTTGCTCCGCCACGGCACGCGCGCCCGCCTTCACGCCCTCGCGCTCGAGCGAGGTGACCACCCTGTCGCCCCGGGCGAGGCCGGCTTTCACTTCGGTGAACTCCCAGTTCGCGAGCCCTGCTTCGATCTTGCGCTGTTCCAGCACCCCGTCTGCGCCGAGCACCAGCACTCGGTTGCCCGGCATCAGCGCCGAGGTCGGGATGCGCACCACCTTGTCGTGCCCAGTTACCACGATCTCGATATCCGCGCTGTAGCCCACCAGCAAATGCTTGGCCTCGCCGGGCCGGTCGAACTCGACCTCCACTTCCACCGTGCGCGCCTGTTTCTCTACCGCCAGCACATAGGGCGCGATACGGCGCACCCTGCCGGGGAAGTGCTGTCCGCGAAAGGCGTCCAGCGTGACGCGGCCGGCCATGCCGACTCTGATCTGCGCCGCGTCGACCTCGTCGATGGGCGCTGAAACGTAGAGACAGGAGTCGTCGATCAGGTCCACCGCGGGCAGCGTCGGAATGCCCGGAGGGGACGGCGTCAGGTATTCACCGACCTCACCGTTGACTTCGGCGACGATGCCGGCGAAGGGCGCGCGCAGTACCGTGCGATCGACATCCGCGCGCGCAGCCTGAATGCGCGCTTCGGCCTCCGCCACCTGGGTGCCGGCCGAATCGCAGCTTGCCTGCTTCGCCGCCGCATCGGCATCGGCGCGCTCCACCGCCTCCTGCGACACGAAGTTGCGCGATCTCAGATCGCGCGCACGCTGCGCGTCGCGCGCCGAGGCCTTGGCCAGCTCGCATACCTCGCGCACGTGCGCCCTGGCGGTCCGCAGTTGCTCGCGCGACACGCGTTCGCGCGCGGTGAGGTCGTCGTCCCACAGCGTGAGCAGTACCTGACCCGGGCGCACCCTGTCACCCTTGGCGACGTTCAGCCGCGCTATGCGCCCGCCTGCGGGCGGCGCGAGTTTGGCCCGTCGGCAAGCCATGACCGAACCCGCGCGGGTGTTCGCCACGGTCTGTTCCACCCGGCCGAGGTCTGCCATCGCCACCGTCACCACCACCGGTTTCCCTCGGGTGAAATACCATGCCGCCGCTGCGATCAAGGCGACGGCGACGAGTCCAAGCGCAAGACCGATGGCGAACCGGCCCGATTGCGCCGGCCGGATTGAAATGCAGGCTGTATTCATATGCCGCAATTATGCCGTGCCGAATCAGCGTCGGGAAACATTAATCGGTACGCGGCGTAGCGAATGCGCGCCATTGTGCTGCATCGGGTCGCGCGCATAGCAGCGCCAGCTGCCGCCAGGCCACCTCCACATGCCGCTCGGCCGCGGGGCTCAGGCCTGCGCCGAGTTCGAATCGCTCGCCGCGTACGCACAGCACAAATGACGGCGGCGGATCTGCGAGCGCGATCTGCCGGTATACCTGCAGCACGGCCTGCGGCGACAGCGCGTGCGTGCTGCCCCCCGCCGCAGCCGCTGCCGGAGCGATGGCATAGAACGCCAGCGGCGCCGGCGTGCGCCATCCGGCGTCGATGAACAGGGCGAGCCGCCTGCCCTGCAGGTCGAGCGCATGCTCGATCTGCAGCTGGTAGTCGTCGATCAGCTCGAACTCTGCGCTGCGCCCTGTGGCGGCGAGCCAGGACGCCAGGCGTTCGAGCAGCAGCGGCCCGATGGCGTCGTCGCCGCGGCTGCGGTTGCCGGCGGCAAGAACCACAACGCCCGGCTGCATCAGTCCCCCGAACACGCGAACGAGCCGTCGCCGTTGCGCGCGAGAGTGTGAACCAGCCTGCCTTCGGCATCGACGAGTTCCACTGCCAGCGGCATCTGCCCGAGCGCGTGCGTCGCGCACGACAGGCACGGGTCGAAGCAGCGGATCGCGCCCTCGATATGATTCAGCAGCCCTTCGGTGACCTCGCGCCCTTGCAGGTAGCGCGCGGCGACCTGCCGGATCGCCTCGTTCATCGCCTGATTGTTGTGGGTGGTGGAGACAATCAGGTTGCACATGGTCACCAGGTCGTCCTCGTCCACGCGGTAGTGATGGATCAGCGTGCCGCGCGGCGCCTCGATCACGCCCACGCCTTCCGTGGCGCGCGTGCCGGTGCGCACCAGATCGTCCCCGAGGATGTCGTCGTCATGCAGCAGGTCCTTGATCGTTTCCGCCGCATGCAGCATCTCGATCATGCGCGCCCAGTGGTAGGCGAGCGGCGCGTGCGTCGGCAGGCCGCCACAGTAATCTGAAAATTCGCGGCGCTCGACCTCCGCCAGCGGCGTCGGAATGCGATCGCAGTTCTGCACCCGCGCCAGCGGCCCCACCTTGTACCAGCCGTTGCGCTTGCCAAAGGCGGCAAGGAACGGAAACTTCATGTAGCTCCAGGGCTTGACCTCCTCCTGGATATGCTGCGAATAATCGCAATAATCGACATCGTCGAACAGGATGTTGCCGCCGGCGTCGCGCGCGCGCAGGCTGCCGTGGTAAAACTCGAGATCCCCGTTCGCGCCGACCAGCGACATGGTATTCGAACGGCACACGCCGAAGCTGTTATACAGCGCCGCGTTCTGCGCGTGCAGTTCCTTGATCAGCCGGACCGCGTCCCGGCTCCAGCCGACGATTTGGTAGATGTCGGCCAGCAGCAGCGCGCGCTCTTCCCGCGTTACCGCCTTGTTTACCCCGCCGGGGATGGAGCCGGTGCCATGCACGCGTTTGCCGGCAGTGATGCGTATTACCTCCTGCCCGAACTTTCTCAGCAGCACGCCGCGCTTTGCCGTCTGCGGGTGTGCCGCAGCGAGGCCGACGATATTGCGGCGGGTCAGGTCGCTATCGAAGCCGAACAGCAGGTCCGGCGAGGCGAGATAGAAGAAATGCAGCGCGTGCGACTGCAGTATCTGACCGTAGTGCATCAGCCGGCGTATTTTTTCCGCCGTCGGCGTGAGCCGCGTCACGCCGACCACCTGATCGAGAGCCTTCGATGCCGCGAGATGATGGCTCACCGGACAAATGCCGCACAGGCGCTGCACCGTCACCGGCACTTCCCAGTAAGGACGGCCCTGGATGAAACGCTCGAAGCCGCGGAATTCGACGATGTGCAGCCGCACCTGGCGCACCTGATTGCGCTCGTCGAGCAGGATGGTCACTTTGCCGTGCCCCTCGACGCGCGACACGGCATCGATGGCGACGCGGCGCAGAGCCCCAGGGTGTTCAGCGGTTTCCAGTTTGTAGCTCATATTGGCGGCGTTTCAATCGTAATGAATCAAACCGTGGCCCAATACCGGCTCGTGACCGGCAATGATGTCGTTCAGCGCCTTCCAGATGGCGTCGGCCGATGGCGGGCAACCCGGAATGAAAAAATCGATTTTCACCACCTCGTGCAGCGGGCGCACCTTGGCGAGCGGCAAAGGCAGTTCAGGGTCGTTCGGAATCAGCCCGTTGGCCAGGCCCACGCTGGTGTGATATACCTCCTCCAGAATCAGCGGCAGGCTGAGGTGGTTGCGCTGTGCCGGCAGGCCGCCATTGATGGCGCAGGCGCCGATGGCTATCAGGCTGTTGCAATTCCGGCGGAACTCGCGCAGCACGTGCACGTTCTCCGCGTTGCACAGGCCGCCCTCGATGATGCCGATGTCGCATTTGCCGAGTTGCTTGATGTCGACCAGCGGCGAGCGGTCGAATTCGATCAATTCGAGCAGATCGAACAGCCGCTCGTCGATATCGAGGAAGGAAATGTGGCAGCCGAAGCAGCCGGCAAGGGAGGTCGTGGCGACCTTGAGTTTCCCCTTCGCGGAGCTGGTCACTGCTGTTCCTTCGCCAGCGCGGCGGTGGCATCGACATAGGCCGAAACCGGCTTCAGGTCGAATACCCGCTTGCCTATCGGAACGTTGAAACCCTTGTCCTTGCGCAGGAACACGCCCACCGGGCATACCTGTACCGCCTTGTCCTGCAAGCCCACATCGGTATCGGCGAGGCGGCCCGACTTTGCGTTGACGATGAGATGCGTCTTGATGCCGCGCCCGCAAAGCGCGAACGCATTCTTTCCGTCGACGTCGCGGCTGGCGCGCACGCACAGCGAGCACAGGATGCAGCGGTTGAAGTCGAGCAGCACGTCCGGGTGCGAGGCATCGACCGGCCGGTTCGGGAAGAAGTGGTCGAAGTGCGCCGACATCATGCTCAGGTCATACGCGGTGGCCTGCAGTTTGCAGTCGCCGCTTCTCTCGCACGAAGGGCAGAAATGGTTGCCCTCGACGAACAGCATCTCGATCAGCGTGCGGCGCTCGTCGTTCAGCGCCGGGGTATCGCTTTCGACCACCATGCCCGCTTGCGCCAGCGTGGTGCAGGAAGCGCTCTGGCGGCCCCCGACCTTGACCGTGCACAGCTTGCACGAGCCGTGCGGCTTGAATTCCGGGTGATAGCACAGGTGCGGGATGTACACGCCCGCGGCCAGCGCCGCCTGAATGATGGTTTGCCCTTCCGCAATTGCAACGGTCTTGCCGTCGATGGTGAAGTTCGCGCTCATCTATCCACCGCGTTACCACTGGCGAAATGCGCCGCGGCATCGTCGCGCCCGGTCATTTGCCGCGCCGGTTCCAGCGCCCAATCGAGGTTGAATGCCGGTCTGAACTCCTTGTGCTGCAGTCGCCGCTCGTAGGCAGGGCGAAACTTGGCAATGGTGTCGAGCACCGGATTGCAGGCAGAGTGGCCGAGTCCGCAGTGGCTCATGGCCTGCAGGATGCGATTCAATTTCTCGATTTCGGCGAAATCGTCGAGCGAGCCGTGGCCGTTATTGAGCTTGTCCATGAGGTTGCGCAAGAGCGACGTGCCGACGCGGCAGGGCGTGCAAAAGCCGCAGCTTTCGTGGGCGAAGAAATGGACGAAATTGCGCGCCACCTCGAACATGTCGCGGCTGTGGTCGAACACCATGAAGGCGCCGGCAGTCGGGATATCCTCGAAGGCGATGCAGCGGTCGAATTCCGTCGCAGCAAGACAAATCCCGGATGGACCGCTGGCCTGCACCGCCTGGGTATTGCTCGCGCCGCAGGCCTCGAGCACTTCGCGTACGCTCACACCGAAGGGGTACTCGTACAGTCCGGGCCGGGCGCAGTCGCCCGAGACGCTCAGGATCTTGGTGCCTGCTGACGCGCCGGTGCCGATGCCTGCATACCAGGCGCCGCCGCGCAGTGCGATGAGGCAGGACGCGGCGAAGGTCTCCACGTTATTCACCACCGTCGGTTGATCGAGATAGCCGTGGGTCACCGGAAACGGCGGCCGGTTGCGCGGCGTGCCGCGCTTGCCTTCGAGCGATTCGATCAGCGCCGATTCCTCGCCGCAGATGTAGGCGCCGGCGCCGA
>DAIDTN010000097.1 GCA_027457185.1 Burkholderiales bacterium
GGCCGCGCGCTGATGGGCAACCCGCGGCTGCTGCTGCTGGACGAGCCTTCCGAGGGACTCGCGCCGCGTATCGTCGCCGAGGTCGGCCAGCCCATCGCGCGCCTGAAGCAGGAGGGCCTGTCGATCGTTCTGGTGGAACAGAACATCAAGCTCGCATTCGCGCTCGCCGATGACTTCATCATGCTCAACACCGGCCGCGTTGCCTTCGCCGGCAGCGTCGAAGCGCTGCGCAGCGACGAAGCCACCCTCACCCAGCATCTCGGAATATTTTAGTTCAACGATTACCTCCGCTCTGAAAGGATCAGCCACCATGATGTTTACCTGCGGCACCTACGCTTGCACTGCGGCCTGCACCGATCCCCGGCACGCTCACCGCCCCGCCCTGAAGCTGCGCCAGGCTGCGGCGAAAGCCAGCGCGGGCGCGCGCGCCGCCAAGGCCGCGAAACTCGTGCGCGGCAAGAAAAAGGGCGGCAGCCTGCGCATCGACATGCACTGCCCCTACCTCAACCAGGAAGTGCAGGCGAAACTGCAGCCGCTCGATCCGGGGCAGTATGACCCGTCGCGCATTTACGCCAGCGCGCTTACGCGCGAAGTCAACCAGAAGCAGATGCAGGACCGCGGGCCGATGCTGTCCGGCGTCGACCTGCGGCTGCAGCACATGGATCGCATGGGCATCGACATCCAGGCGGTGTCGCCGGCGCCGAACCAGTGCGCGTACTGGACCGAGCCCGATCTGGGCCTGGAGGTGGCGCGCATGGTGAACGAGCGCATCGCCGAAATCGTCGCCACCTGGCCGGACCGCTTTGTCGGCCTCGGCACCGTGCCGCTGCAGCACGTCGACTTGGCGGTCGCCGAGCTCGAGCGCTGCGTGAAACAGCTCGGCCTGCGCGGCGTGGAGATCAACCCCAACGTCAACGGACTGGACCTCAGCGACCCGAAACTGAAGCTGGACAGGTTCTTTGCCAAGGTGCAGGAACTCGGCGTCGTCATATTCATGCACCCGCTCGGCTTCACCCAGGGCCAGCGCTTCATGGACCACTATTTCAACAATGTCATCGGCAATCCGCTGGAGACGACGGTCGCCGCGAGCCACCTGATTTTCGACGGCGTGATGGACCGCTACCCCAGGCTGAAAATCCTGCTGCCGCATGCAGGCGGCTATTTGGCCCATTACTGGGCGCGAATGGATCATGCGCACCGGGCGCGGCCCGACTGCCATACCGTGATCAAGAAGGCGCCGTCCAGCTATCTCAAGAAATTCTATTTCGACACCATCACCTTCGACCTCGATATGCTGCGCAACCTGATCGACAAATGGGGCGACGACCACGTCGTCCTGGGCACGGACTATCCCTTCGACATGGGCGAAGTCGATCCGGTCGGACTGATCGAAAGCGTGGCGCGTCTGGGGAGCGCCGAAAAGAATCGGATCATGGGAGGCAACGCCGCCCGTCTCCTCGGAATCAGGCGCTGAGCACTGCACGCCGCACGCGCGCAACCCTTTGCAGCCGGCATCAATCACGGGAAAGGAACAGGCAATGCCAGAGAGTCAAGTCGGAGTGATCGGCCTCGGAATCATGGGTTCGGCGATGTCGGCCAATTTGGTGAAGGCGGGGTTTACGGTGATCGGACACGATCCGGTCGCCGCGCGCCGCGCCGGGCTCAAGCGCGCGGGCGGGCGTCCCGCCCGCAGCGGCGAGGAGGTCGGCAAGCGCGCAGCCATCGTGATCACCTCGCTGCCCTCGGCCGAGGCGTTGGCCGCGGTCGCCACGCAGCTTGCCGCGGCCGGGCGCGCAGGCCAGATCGTCATCGAGACCAGCACCCTGCCGCTCGAGGTCAAGCATGCCGCGCGCAAGCGCCTCGCCGCAGCCGGCGTGACGCTGCTCGATTGTCCCCTGAGCGGCACCGGCGCGCAGGCACGAACCAGGGACCTGGTCGTGCTCGCGAGCGGCGAACGCAGCGCCTACCGCAAGTGCATCCCGGTGTTCGAAGGCTTCGCCCGCGCCCATTATCTGGTCGGGGCGTTCGGCGATGGTTCGAAGATGAAGTTCATCGCCAACCTGCTGGTCGCGATCCATAATGTGGCTGCGGCCGAAGCCATGGTTCTCGGGATGAAATCGGGCCTGGATCCGGCGCAGGTGCTCAAGGTGATTTCCAGTGGCGCGGGGACTTCGCGCATGCTGGAAGTGCGCGGCCCGATGATGGTCAAGGGCGATTATTCGGAGGCAACGATGAAAGTCGGGGTGTGGCAGAAAGACATGAAAATCATCGGCGATCACGCGCGTTCGGTCGGCTGTCCGACGCCGCTGTTCCTCGCGAGCGCGCCGTTCTACACCGCAGCCATGGCCATGGGCCGCGCCGACGAAGACACGGCTTCGGTGTGCGCGGTGCTCGAGGAAATGGCGCGCACGGCGCGCCGGCCAAAGCGCAGCGCGGCCTGAGGCAAAAACATGGCGAAGAAAAATCCAAAGCGCATTGGCCTCGCGATCATCGGGGCGGGACGTGTCGGACTGTTTCGCGGCGAAGTCGCAGCGCGCCATCCGATGGTCGACTTTATCGGCATTGCCGAGATCAAGCCCGAGCGGGCGAAACTCGTCGGCGGCAAGATAGCGGCTGATTTTGTCACCGCCGATTACCGCGAGCTGCTGGCGCGGCCGGAAGTCACCGCGGTGGTGGTTGCCACCGACGAGCATCTGCATGTCGCCCCGGTGCTTGCCGCGGTGGAGCGCGGACTGCCCATGTTCATCGAAAAGCCGCTGGCGACCGAGTTGGCCGACTCGGAGCGGGTATTCAATGCGATCGCGAAATCCGGCGTGGACGCGGTCGTGGGCTATACCCAGCGGTTTCGCCGGCGCTGGCTGGCGGCGAAGGAGAAGGTGCGGACGGGGCAGCTGGGCGATGTGACCCTGGTGACCTCGCGCGCCTTCATGAACCGCCTCGTAGCCCTGGACAACTACCAACGCACAGACGACCCGACACGGATTTCGCCGATGGTGATCTCCGGCACGCACGCGCTGGACATCGGCATGTGGATGATGGAGGCGAAGCGGCCGGTGGAGGTCTACGCGCGCTCCGTGGACAAGGCGCTCGGCCCCCTGTGCCGCGGCACCGACGCCACCGCCGGCCTGATCACGTTCGAAGACGGGAGCATGTACCATGCCTCCATCTCCTGGGCGCTGCCGGTTATCTGGCCCGGCGCCGTCTACAGCCTGGACGTCGGCATCGTCGGCACCGAGGGCGTGCTGACGATCGACGACACGCACCGCGATATCGTGCTCGCGACTACGCTCGCCCAGTCCGAAGGCTACGCGCCGGATGCGAATCGGCGCGTCGATTTTCTCGGCAGCTATCCTCCGGGGGACATCGCCTTCGGCGAGCTGCGCGGCCCCATGCGCGAGGAGACGGAACAGTGGCTCAACCGCGTGTCCATGGGCCTGCCGACGCAGCACGCGACCGCGGCCGAAGCGCACAACCGGCTGATGCTGACCAAGGCCTTCGACCTGTCGGCGCGGCGCAGGAAGCCGGTGGCGCTGCCGATCACGCCGGAAGATGAGGCCGTCTGACCAGGGATTCCGTCGTCACAAGCGAATTGAACGTTATAATATTCCGAACGAATCAGCACCTTTGAACTGGAGGCAAGGATGGCGAATGTCGGCATGGTGGGATTGGACTGGCAGGAACGGGTCAACTGGGACCGGCTGCGCAAATACCGGCTCGAGCGCGCGCGCGAGCGGATGAAGGCCCACGGGCTGGGCGCGATGCTGCTCATGTACGACGAAAACGTCCGTTACGTCACCAGCACCATGACGCCGGGCTGGAACCGGCTCAAACCCGGCCTGCGCTATGCGCTGCTGTGCGGCGACGACGCGCCCGTGCTGTTCGAGCAGGGTGACATCGGCCTGCATATCCAGAAGCATTCGCCCTGGATCCCGAAGGAAAACATCCGCTATTCCTACGCCTGGATCAAGGGCGCCGCCGGTCCCGCCTCGCTGTCGCAGGTGACGAAGTTCACCAACGCCATCAAGCAGGAGATGAAGAAGCGCGGCGTGGAAGGCATGAAACTCGGCGTCGATTTCGTCGACATCAACATGATCCAGATCTTCAAGGACGCGAAGATCGACTGGACCGACGGCATGACGCCGATGATGGAGGCGCGCGCGGTCAAGAACCAGGACGAGCACGAATGCATGCGCCAGGTCGGCGCCATCGGCGATGCCGCGCACTGGGAGTTCATGAAGTTCCTCAAGCCCGGGCTCACCGAGAACCAGCTGACGGCACACATCATGGAGTTCCTCTACAACATTCCGGGCATGGAAGACGTCGAGGACGTGATCGTGTCCTCGGGTCTGAACACCTGGCCGAACTGGCGCAACTTCTCCGACCGCATCATCAAGCCGGGCGACATGGTGTTCATGGATCTGGCGGCGCTCACCTGGAACGGCTACAAGTCGTGCTACTACCGCACCTACATGGTGGGGCGGGAACCGAACCAGGAGCAAAAGGATTACTACGCGACGGCACTCAAGTGGCTGTACGACTCGATCAAGGCGGTCAAGGTCGGCGCCACCACCCGCGACATCGCGGAGCAGTGGCCCTCGGCCAAGGAAGCCTGGGGTTATGAGGAGGAAGACGAGGCCGCTGCCAACCTGTGGGGCCATGGCCTCGGACTCGCCCAGTACGACCAGCCTGTGATCTCGCGCATCTGGTCGCTCGACCATCCGATCGACATCAAGGAAGGCATGGTATTCGCGCTGGAAACGCAGCACGGCAAGCCGCACCAGTGGGGCGTGCGCATCGAAGAAATGCTGATCGTGCACAAAGACAGCGTCGAGATCGTGTCCAACTTCCCGGTCGAGCAGATTACCGTGGTGGACCCGATGCCCGGCTACTCCGACTACGCCAAGTTGCCCGGCAGGTAAGCATCCGGGTTGAATGCGCGCGGCCTCGCGTGGAAACGCGGGGCCGTCGCTTTTGCAGCACTGACCGAGCTTATGCAAGCACTGATCGTCCCGCTGTCCGCGCCTGAGGCCACCGACGCAAATCGCTTTGGCCCCAAGGCGGCGAACCTCGCCGCACTGGGCCAGGCGGGTTTGCCCACCCCCGGCGGTTTTTGCCTCGACGCCCAGGCCTATCGCATCCAGCTTGCGGCGCTGGGACTGGAGCACGCCGCGCGCGACATCGACTCTCCGGAACCGGGCAAGGCGCGGCGTGCCGCGCTCGACATGAAACTCGGTTTGCTCGACCAGCCGATTACGCCGCAGGTGCTCGAGCCGCTGCTGGCCGCGCGGCGAGATTTGCTGGAGGTCGCCGGCGGCGAACCCATCGTGGTGCGCTCGTCCGCGCTGGTCGAGGACCGCTTCGGCTCCAGTTTCGCCGGCCAGTTCGAAAGCTACCTCGAACTGGAAAGCGAAACCGATTTTCTCACCGCCGTGCGTTCATGCTGGGCGGCGCTTTGGTCGACGCGCGTGCTGCGCTACATGGCCACCCACGACGCAAGCCCGGTGGAAACGGCGATGGCGGTGCTGGTCCAGCCGCTGGTGCCGGCGCGCGTCTCCGGCGGCGGATTGAGTCAAAGCGCCAGCGGCGACATGGTCCTCAATGCGACCTGGGGGCTGGGCTCGGCCATCGCGCAGGGCGAGGTCGTGCCCGAGCGCATCGTGCTCACGCGCGAGGGCAGGCATCACGATACCGCGCTTGGCCGCAAATACCACAGCGTCGGCTGCAAGCACGACGGACGGCCATTGCTGCCGCGCGCGTTGTTCTCCCGACCCTGCCTGAGCAAGGCACAGGCGGTCGAACTTGGCCAGATTCTGCGCAAAGCCGAGACC
>DAIDTN010000098.1 GCA_027457185.1 Burkholderiales bacterium
ATTCTAAAGAAAACGGGCTGAAGAGGCGAAAAATGCTGTATATTTAAGCATTTATACAGCTAAAGCCGGACGCGCTACTCAACGGATGGCGGGTGCCCTACCCAACAAATAGAACTCGTCGTTGGGCCGCATGCTGATCAGGTTGGCCATGCGGTTGGACAGGGCGAAGAACGCGGCGACGGCGCCGATGTCCCAGATGTCCTCGTCGGAAAAGCCGTGGCCGCGCAGGATGTCGAAGTAGGCGTCGCTGATGGTCCAGGCCTCCATCGCGGTCTTCACCGCGAAATCGAGCATGGCGCGCTGCTTCGGCGTGATATCGGCCTTGCGGTAGTTGACCGCCACCTGGTCGGCGATCAGCGGGTTCTTGGCGCGGATGCGCAGGATCGCGCCGTGCGCGACCACGCAGTACTGGCACTGGTTGGCGCCGGAGGTGGCGACCACGATCATTTCGCGTTAGGCCTTGGTCAGGCCGCTCTGCTTTTCCATCAGCGCGTCGTGATAGGCGAAGAACGCGCGGAACTCGTCCGGGCGGTGCGCGAGGGTGAGGAACACGTTGGGGACGAAGCCGGACTTCTCCTGCACCGCCACGATGCGCTCGCGGATGTCCTGCGGCAGGTCTTCGAGTTTGGGTACGGGGTAACGGCTGATGGCGCTCATGCTTTGCTCCTGGTTATGCCCTGCGCGCGGCGGCGGGCGCAATCAGGCGGCTCTTGCGGCGCGAAAGTAGTCCTGGACGTAGTGTCCGAACGGCTTGTCGCTCTCGCTGATGTGATTGAACAGCCAGACGCTCATCATCGGCATCAGCTCGTCGCGCATGTCCTGGCGCAGCACCCGGTGTTCGAGCAGCGTAAATTGATCGACCACATACAGATGCTCGGCCCGGTGGCCGTCGAGCTCGGAATAGCCGACGATCTGCATCAGGGACTCTTCCACGGAAAAGTGGAATTTGAGGAAGTCGCGCGCGCGCACGACCAGCGGCTGCACCGTATTCCAATGTTTCTTGCCCGCGAATGCATCCTCGAACTCGGTGATGAATTCGAGCAGGGTTTTATGCTGCTTGTCGATTTCCGGTATGCCGATGGCATAGTCTTCTTTCCATTGCATCTGCGGCATCCCGGTTGGCGCGCCCGACAGGAGTCGAACCTGTGACCTTTGGTTTCGGAAACCAACACTCTATCCAGCTGAGCTACGGGCGCGTGGGCGAAAGTATACCGGCTTTTGCCCGCGCCCTCCATGCGGCAATGCTTTCAAGGGGAAGGCATTTGCGACTATAATGCGCGCGTTTGCAACGACTTAGGCAAACATGGGGGAGCATACCCTCATATTGCGACGGACATTTAGCGACAAAGGAAGCCCATGAGCCAGAACCAGCACGATACGGAGCACGAAAGCCCGATCAAAACGCCCAAACAACTGATTACCGTGATCGCGCTCGCGTTCCTGGTGCCGATTGTGCTCATCGTGCTCCTGTCGCAGTATGTAACCAACATCCGCCGCATCGACCTGAAAAGCGCGGCAATGTCGCCTGACGCCGTAGCCAAGCGCCTGAAGCCGGTTGCCAGCGTGGCGTTCGCCGATACCGGCAGCGGCGCGGCCGCCGCGCCCAAGCGCGGCGCGGACGTTTATAAAGCGGTTTGCAGCGCCTGCCATGCCACTGGCGTAGCCGGTGCGCCAAAATTCGGCGACCAGACGGCTTGGGCGCCGCGTATCAAGCAAGGCGAGAAAGCGCTGCTGCATTCGGCGCTCAACGGCAAGAACGCGATGCCCGCCCGCGGCGGCGCGGCGAACTTGAGCGACCTGGAGATCGAGCGCGCGATGATCTATATGGCGGACAAGGCCGGGGCGACCTTCAAGGAACCCGCAGCGCCCGCGACCCGGAAGGGAACGGCGCCTCCTGCGGCGGAGAAAGCAGCGGCAGCGCCCGCGGCGGAGAAGGCAGTGGCAGCCCCTGCGGCGGCGAAGGCAGCGCCAGTTCCAGAGGCCGAGAAGGCAGCGGCAGTTCCAGCGGCCGGGAAAGCAGCAACGCCCGCGGCCGAAAACAAGGCGCCGGTTGCGGCGGCCGGCAACGCCGAGGGCAAAAAAATCTTCGAAACGACTTGCGTCGTCTGCCACGGCACCGGCCTTGCCGGCGCTCCCAAGGCGGGCGACAAAGCCGCCTGGGCGCCGCGTCTCAAGACCGGCATGGCTGCGCTCTATACGAGCGCGCTCAACGGCAAGAACGCGATGCCGGCCAGGGGCGGCAATCGCGCGCTCACCGACGCCCAGGTCAAGGCCGCGGTCGATTACCTCACCGGCCTCGCCAGGTAGCCGTCCGCCCTGCGCGGCGAAAAAAAGGCGGCTTGGCCGCCTTTTTTTATCGACCGCCCGCGCCGCGCCTGCCGGCACCCGGCCCGAGTCGCTGTTAGAATCATCCCGTCTGTTTATCGGGCTTTGCGCGCGGCGCGCGGCATCATGAAACTTGCGATCATTCTCGACCCGCTGGACGGGATCAAGACCTACAAGGACACGACCTACGCGATGATGGTGGAGGCGGCCGGGCGCGGCCACGAGCTGCACGTGCTGATGCAGGACGGCGTGATGTGGAAGCACGGCCGCGTGATCGGCGAGTCCTGCCGCCTCGAGCTGACTGGCGACAAGAACAGCTGGTACCGCATCGATCCGCCGCGCGAAGACGCGCTCGCGGACTTCGACGCAGTGCTGATGCGCAAGGACCCGCCGTTCGACATGGAGTACGTCACCGCCACCTGGCTGCTGGAATTGGCCGGGCGCGAGGGCGCGAGGGTGTTCAACGATCCGCGCGCGCTGCGCGATCACAGCGAGAAGCTCGCGATCGCGGAATTCCCGCGCTTCACCGCCCCGACGCTGGTGACGCGCATGGAAAAGCAGATCCACGATTTCATCGACGCCCACGCCGACGTGGTGGTGAAGCCGCTGGACGGCATGGGCGGAGCGCAGGTGTTTCGCGTCACCGACGCCGATCCCAATCGCAACGTGATCGTGGAGACGCTCACGCTGCACGGCGAGCGCTCGATCATGGCGCAGCGCTATATCCCGGAAATCCGCGCGGGCGACAAGCGCATCCTGCTGATCGCGGGCGAAGCGGTGCCCTACAGCCTCGCGCGCATCCCCAAAGCGGGCGAGACGCGCGGCAACCTGGCCGCCGGCGGCACCGGCGTGGCGCAGCCGCTGTCGGCGCGCGACCTGGAAATTGCGACCGCGCTCGGCCCGGAACTGGCGCGGCGCGGACTGCTGCTGGTGGGCCTGGACGTGATCGGCGATTTCCTCACCGAAATCAACGTCACCAGCCCGACCTGCTTTCAGGAAATCCGCGAGCAGACCGGCTGCAATGTCGCCGGGCTGTTCATCGACGCGCTGGAGAAAGCGTGCGCAAGCTAGGAACCCGCGGCAAAAGCGATTTCGCTGCGTCCAACTCAGGGGAGCACGGGGGGCTGGTCCCTTCGTTTCCTTACAGCCCCTGATGCGCGGGCCGGCGTTCATCAAATATCAAGGCTAAATTCAGAGCGAAAATCCATGGTCGGAATCCTGATCGTTGCCCACGGGGCGTTCGGCGAAGCCCTGATCCATTGCGCCAGCCACGTGCTCGGCAAGCGCCCGCCGCAGGTGCTGCAGCTCGGCGTCACCATGCACGACGATCCGGAGGCAATCCTGCCGCAGGCGCGGGAGCTGGTGAAGCAGCTCGACCAGGGCCAGGGCGTGCTGGTGTTCAGCGACATCCTCGGCGCCACGCCCTCCAATATCGCCACGCGCCTGCTGGCGCCGGGCAGGGTCGAAGGCATTTCCGGGGTCAATCTGCCGATGCTGATCCGCGCCCTGACCTATCGCGAGGAAGCGCTCGCCACGGTGGCCGAGAAAGCCATCAGCGGCGGGGTAACGGGAGTGGTTCACCTTGACAGCGATGCCTGCAATGCCGCAAACCGAAGTTGAGATCGTCAACAAACTCGGGCTGCACGCGCGCGCGTCGGCCAAGCTGACCCAGCTCGCGAGCGGATTTCACAGCGAGATCTGGCTCACGCGCAACGGCCGCCGCGTCAACGCCAAGAGCATCATGGGCGTGATGATGCTCGCCGCCGGCAAGGGCGCCATGATCGGCATCGAGACTGACGGCAGCGACGCCGACGCGGCATTGCAGTCCATCCTCAAGCTGATCGTCGACAAATTCGGGGAACACGAGTGAGTTTCACCCTCCACGGCGCAGGCGCGGGCGGCGGCATCGCGATCGGCCAGGCGCACCTGATATCGAGCGCGCGTCTGGAGGTGGCGCATTACTCGATCGCGCCGGAACACCTCGAGCGCGAGGTGATGCGCTTCTCGACGGCGGTGGACCAGGTGCGCGCGGAACTGCAGGGGCTGCGCCGCAGCGTGCCCGCGGACGCGCCGGCCGAACTCGGCGCGTTTCTGAACCTGCACCTGATGATGCTCGATGATGCGACGCTGTCGCATGTGCCGCGCGCGCTGATCCGAAGCCTGCGCTGCAACGCCGAATGGGCCCTGGTGCAGCAGATGGATTACCTGGTGGCGCAATTCGAGAAAATCGACGATCCCTACCTGCGCGAAAGAAAGGCCGACGTGATGCAGGTGGTGGAGCGCCTGCTCAAGGCGATGCAGGAGCAGCCCTCGCGCGCCGGCTCCGCGCCGCCGCGCGAGGAGCGCCTGATCGTGGTGGCGCACGACCTGTCGCCGGCGGACATGATCCTGTTCAAGCAGCATCAGTACGCCGGTTTCGTCACCGACCTCGGCGGCGTGACCTCGCACACCGCCATTCTCGCGCGCAGCCTCGGCATCCCGGCGATCGTGGGCGTGCACACGGCGCGGCAGATGGTGCGCGAAGGCGAGGTGGTGATCGTCGACGGCGTGCATGGCGTGCTGATCGTCGCCCCCGACCAGCTGGTGCTCGAGGAATACCAGCGGCGCCAGCGCGAACTCGAGTCGACACGGCAGAAGCTCAAGCGCATCCGCACCACGCCCGCGACCACCCGCGACGGCACCGCAGTGGATCTGCACGCCAACATCGAGCTGCCGCAGGACATCGAGCAGGTGCGCGAATCCGGCGCCACCGGCGTCGGCCTGTTCCGCAGCGAGTTCCTGTTTCTCAACCGCGACGATCTGCCCTCCGAGGACGAGCAATTCGAGGCCTACCGCCACGTGGCCCAGGCCATGCTCGGCATGCCGGTGACAATACGCACGCTCGACCTGGGCGCGGACAAGACCGTGAACGGTGCCGCCCGCGGCGGGCCCAATCCGGCGATGGGTTTGCGTGCGATTCGGCTCTGCCTGGCGGAACCGCAGATGTTCCTGACGCAGCTGCGCGCGATCCTGCGCGCGTCGAACTACGGCAAGATCCGCCTCCTGATTCCGATGCTCGCGCACGCGCACGAGATCGAACAGGCGCTCACGATGATCGCCCAGTCCAAGCAGGTTCTGGACGAGCAGAACCTGCCCTACGACCGCGGCATCGAGATCGGCGGCATGATCGAAGTGCCGGCAGCGGCATTGTCGCTGGGCGTGTTCGTGCGCAAACTCGATTTTCTGTCGATCGGCACCAACGACCTGATCCAGTACACCCTCGCCATAGACCGCACCGACGACAGCGTGTCGCACCTGTACAACCCGCTGCACCCGGTCGTGCTGCACCTGATCGCCCACACCATCCGCACCGGCGCGCGCATGAAGGTGCCGGTAGCGGTATGCGGCGAAATGGCGGGCGACGTGACGCTGACGCGGCTGCTGCTCGGCTTCGGGCTGCGCCAGTTCTCCATGCATCCGGCGAATTTGCTCACGATCAAGCAGCAGGTGCTCAAGAGCGACCTCGGCGACCTGACCCGCGTCGCCAACAGCATCCTGCGCGCCGACGATCCCGAAAAGGCGCGGCAGCTGCTGGACCAGATCAACGCCTGAAAAGGTTTTCGCGCGGCTTGCGCGGAAGGCTGGCGATTGACAGCCCCCCGGTATCGCGGGTATCTTTCCCCCCAGCGCCGATTTGATGGTCAGCTTGCGGGCGCCGCCGGTCAGGTATCCGACCGAGTGAAAAACAAATACGGCTAAAGCGCGGGAAACCCGTTTAGCGAGCAAGCTGAACGGGTTTTTGCATTTTGGCGAAGGAAAATGAGCGATTCCGTAGGCGCAGTACGGCCGCAGACCATGCACTTCGATACGCCGCTCGCGTGCAGGAGCGGTGCGGTGCTGGACGCCTATGACCTGATGTACGAAACCTATGGCTCGCTGAACGCCGCCAGATCCAACGCGGTGCTGGTGTGCCACGCGCTCAACGCTTCGCACCACGTCGCCGGTTTCTACGCGGAGGACCCGAGGAACATCGGCTGGTGGGACAATATGATCGGCCCGGGCAAGCCCCTGGACACCGACCGGTTCTTCGTCATCGGCGTGAACAACCCCGGCGGCTGCTTCGGCTCCACCGGCCCGGCTTCGATCAATCCGAAAACCGGCAGGGCCTACGGCTCCAGCTTCCCGATGGTCACGGTCGATGACTGGGTCGACGCGCAGGCGCGCCTGGCCGACCGCCTCGGCATCGAACGCTTCGCCGCCGTGATGGGCGGCAGCCTCGGCGCGATGCAGGCGCTGCAATGGGCGATCGCCTATCCCGAGCGCATCGCCAACGCCATTGTCGTCGCCGCGGCGCCGAAGCTGGCGGCGCAGAACATCGCCTTCAACGAGGTCGCGCGCCAGGCGATCACCACCGATCCGGATTTCCACGGCGGCGACTTCTACAGCTACAACGTGGTGCCGCGCCGCGGGCTGCGCCTTGCGCGCATGATCGGCCACATCACTTACCTGTCGGACGACGCGATGATGGAAAAATTCGGCCGCAGCCTGCGCTCGGGCGCGATCAATTTCCATTTCGACGTCGACTTCGAGGTCGAGTCCTATCTGCGCCACCAGGGCGACAAATTCTCCGAGTACTTCGACGCGAACACTTATTTGCTGATCACGCGCGCCCTGGATTATTTCGACCCGGCCGGCGCCTGCGGCGACGATCTGGCCAAAGCGCTCGCGCCGGCCAAGGCGCGCTTCCTCGTCGCTTCGTTTACCTCGGACTGGCGCTTCGCGCCGGAGCGTTCGCGCGAAATCGTGAAATCCCTGCTCGACAACCGCGCCGACGTTTGCTATGCCGAAATCAACGCGCCGCACGGGCACGACGCGTTCCTGCTCGACGATGCGCGCTACCACGCGCTGGTGCGCGCCTATTTCGACAACGTCGCCCGCGACGTTGGGGTGGCGGCATGAGCAGGGAGCAGGGGCCCCGTGCAGCGGGGATGCGACCGGCCGCGATTGCCGCCGGACGCCGACAGTGCCAGTGCTCGAACCGCAACAACGCAACGGAGGCGTCGTCATGAATACGTCGCTTCCCGTGCCCGCAATTGCCGATCGCGCCGACCTGGAGGCCATCGCCGCCTGGGTCGCGCCGGGCGCGAGCGTGCTCGACCTCGGCTGCGGCGAGGGACTGCTGCTGAGGTACCTGAGCCAGAGTCGCGAGGTGCGCGGCTACGGCATCGACATCAGCGACGCCAATGTGCTCGCCTGCGTGAAAAACTCCGTCAATGTGATCCAGAGCGACCTGGAGGCTGGCCTGGCGGGTTTCGACGCCGGTTCATTCGATTACGTCATTCTGTCGCAGACCTTGCAGGCCATGCGCCGCACCGAGGAAATCATCATGGAGATGCTGCGCGTCGGGCGCCAGGGCATCGTCTCCTTCCCCAATTTCGGCTACTGGCCGCAGCGCCTGCAGATTATGCGCGGGCGCATGCCGTTGTCGGACGTGCTGCCCTATGAATGGTTCAACACGCCCAATGTGCACCTGTGCACGCTGGCGGACTTCGAGGATTTCTGCACGGCCCACGGCGTGCGCATTCTCGAGCGCATCGTGATGCAGGGGGACCGCCGTATCCGCTTCGCGCCGAACCTGCGCGGCAGCGTCGCGGTATACAGATTCGAGAAGGCTTGAACCGCATTCGTGGCGATGCAGGCGGCGTCGCAGTTGCCGGCTTGGTCTGCTGACGTTGCGCGCTATCGCGCACCAAACCCGGCATAGGGGTTTTATACAAGATCACCGATTGCGTGCGGACCGCTTCATCGTCCGTACGCAATCGGTGATCCGCGCGGCCGGGCCGCCGGCCGCGCAAGCCAAAACGCTACGCTACGCCGTCCCTCGCCCCGTCCACCGCCGCGATCTGTACCCGCATGCGCCACACCAGCCACAGGCCGGGCAGCGCGGCGACGAAGGTGAGGACGAAGAAATTCGCCCAGCCCACGGCCTCGACCAGGGCGCCGGTGACCGGGCCGAACAGAATGCGCCCCAGCGACGCGATGGCCGACAACAGCGCGTACTGGGTGGCGGAAAAGCTGTGGTTGCACAGCGCCATGGCGAAGGCGACGAAAGCCGCGGGGCCCATGCCGCTGGCGAGATTTTCGAAGCCGACCGCGAACACCAGCAGCGGATAGCTCTTGCCGGCCCAGGCCAGGAGCGCAAACGACAGGTTGGAGATCGCCTGCAGCACACCGAACAAGAGCAGCGCCCGCGTCAGGCTCATGCGCACCAGCAGCAGGCCGCCGACGAGCCCCCCGAGCAGCAGCGAAGCCAGTCCCAGGACTTTGTTGATGGTGCCGACGTCGGTGAGCGAAAAACCGACACCGCGGATCAGGAATGCCGTGGTGAGCGTGCCGGCGAGCGCGTCGCCAAATTTATACAGCGCGATCAGGGCGAGCAGTTGCAGCGCCCCCGGCCGCGACAGCAGATCCTTCAATGGCTCGACCACGGCCTCGCGCAGGCTGCGCGGCGGCGTTATGCGCAGCGCGGGTTCGGGCGCAACGAGGCTGGTCGCGACGCCCACCGCCATCAGCGCGGCCATAACGAAAAACGTCTGGCGCCAGCCGATCCGGTCGGCGAGGATCAGCGCGAGGCCGCCCGAAGCCAGCATCGCGAGGCGGTAGCCGAGCACGCTCACCGCCGCGCCCATGCCGCGCTCGGCCGCCGGCAGCAGGTCGGTGCGATAGGCGTCGATGACGATATACTGCGACGCCGACGCGAACGCCACCCACAGCGCGAGGCAGCCGAGCAGCCACAGGTTCGCGTTCGGCGGCGAAATCGCCATGCCGGCGATCCCGGCAACCAGCGCCAGCTGGGTCAGCAGCATCCAGCCGCGCCGGCGGCCGAGGAAGGGCGGCACATAGCGGTCCATCAACGGCGACCAGAGGAACTTGAGCAGATAGGGGATGCCGATCCAGGAAAACCAGGCGATGGTCATGATGTCGGCGCCGGACACGGTAAGCCAGGCCTGCAGCGTGCTCCCGGTCAGCGCCAGCGGCAGCCCCGAGGAAAACCCGAGCAGCAACACGGCGGCGATGCGCGGGCTGCGCAGGATCTCCAGGTATGGCGACGGCATGTGCGCGATTCTACCTGCGTTAGAGCCGGATAAGGTTGATTTAGCAAGAGAAAGCCGGTAGCCTTGACGCTCTTCCGCCAGCGCGCTAGCCGGAGCGGAATTTCTTAGTCAGAGGGGCAATAAATGATGAGTAACGACACCGACGTTTCCCGGGAAAAACTTTCAGCCGACCTGCGCATCGTGATCGCCGACGCGGAGGAGTTGCTGCGCGCCACCGCCGGCCAGATGGGCGAAAAAGCGGTCGTCGCGCGCGAGCGCATTCAGGAAAGCATGCGCGTGGCCAAAGACAAACTCGCCCGGGCGGAGGAAGTCATGGTCGACAAGACCAAGGCAGCGGCGCGTGCCACCGACGATTATGTGCACGACCATCCCTGGGGGGCGGTGGGGATCGCCGCCGCCGTCGGTTTGGTCATGGGCATGTTGATCAGCCGCCGTTGATCATGGCGGAAAGGGAAGGCGCCGCCGCGCGCAGCGGCCTTCTGCAGTCGATCAAACATTTGGGGCAAAGCCTGCTCGGCTCGGTGCGGACGCGCCTGGAAATCCTCGCCACCGAAATCGACGAAGAGCGGCTGCGGCTGGAGCAGCTGCTGCTGGTCGGGCTGGCTGCGGCAGTTTGCCTGGCCATGGCGCTGGTGCTGTGCGTCGCTTTCGTGGTGATCTATTTCTGGGACACGCACCGGCTGCTCGCGGTCGGCCTGCTCGCGCTGGCGTTCCTGGCCCTGAGCGCGGTGCTCGGCGGGATCCTGCGCAGCATGGTAAAGACACGGCCCAAGCCGTTCGCGATCACGCGCGGCGAACTGGCCAAGGATGCCGAGATGCTGCGGGAACCGCGGGCGTGAACCGGCGCCTCGTCGCCATCGAAACCAAGCGCGCGCGACTGCTCGAGCGTGCCGCGCGCGAGCGCGAGCAGCTGGCGCAGGCGCTGCAGTCCCTGGCGCAACCGCTGGCTTTTGCCGACCGCTGCGTCAACGCCGTGCGCTATGTCGTCTCGCGGCCGCCCCTGGTTGCCGCCGCCGTATTCGTGTTCGCGCTGCTGCGCCCTCGCCGCGCAATCAAATGGGCGTGGCGCGCCTTCGGCCTGTGGCAAGGGTATCGCTGGCTGACCAGAAAGATCGCGGTCTAAGCCATGCACAAGCCAGTCATCGTCCGGACCGTGATGGAAATGATGGACCGGGAGCGAAAATACGTTCTCGGCGAAGTCGTGCAAATCACGGGGCTGATGCCCTTGTTGATGAAGCCGCGCAACCACCAGAAATGGACGCCCGAGGACAAGCGCCAGATCGTCAACCACCTGCGCCGCCTGTCCATGGTCAGCCCCTACCTTGCGGTGATGGTGATGCCCGGTTCCTTCGTCGTGCTGCCCGCGCTCGCCTGGTGGTTGGACCGGCGCCGGCAAAACAATCTGCGCAAGAACCTGCCGCCGGGCAGCAGCCCTGCCTAGCGCGGGCCATAACCCGATTCACCGCCTCAGAATCTCAACGTGCGTTCATCATCCAGTTGTCCAGGGCTACCCGATAAACACCATGCAAAATAATCAAAAACCCGCTGCCTCCAGTACGGCAGATTTGCAACGTGAAGTTGCGGAATTGATGGTCGAGTGTCTGAACCTCGAGGTCACGGCAGATCAAATCATTCCTGACGCCGCCTTGTATGGCGAAGGCCTGGGCCTGGACTCGATCGACGTGCTGGAAGTCGCGTTGGA
>DAIDTN010000099.1 GCA_027457185.1 Burkholderiales bacterium
TGACGAAGCTTACCTTGCGCGCAAAAAAATGGTGGAAGGTGAGGCTGATGTCCTGGAAGCGGTTGGTAAGCTGCTCGTTCGGCAGCTGGATGTTGAGGCCCACCGAGGGCGATTTTCCGTAAAAGGCCCCTTTGTTGGCCGCTTCCAGGAGGCCCGGGCCGCCGCCGGAGACGACCGAGAAGCCGGCGTCGGAAAGCAGCCGCGCGATCTTCTCCGCCAGCAGGTAATAAGGCGAATCGACCGCCGCGCGCGCGCTGCCGAAGATGCTCACCGCCGGGCGGATCTGCGCCAGCCGTTCCGTCGCCTCGACGAATTCTGACATAATCCCGAATATCCGCCAGGACTCGCGCGCGTTGTGGGCCATGTCTGCTGCGCCGGCGTCGGCCGGCCGCGGAAGTTTTCCGTTCATACCTGACCCTCTATGAAAACCCTGCTGTTGGTGGATGGATCGTCGTACCTGTACCGCGCGTATCACGCGCTGCCGGACTTGCGCAATGCGCGCGGCGAACCTACGGGTGCGATCTATGGCGTGCTCAACATGCTACGACGGCTCGCCGCGGACTACAAGCCGGACTATCTCGCCTGCGTGTTCGACGCCAAGGGCCGGACTTTCCGCGACGACTGGTACGCCGAATACAAGGCGCACCGTCCGCCCATGCCGGAGGAGCTGGTGCGCCAGATCGAGCCGCTGCACCAGGCAGTGGCCGCGCTTGGCTGGCCGCTGCTGATGATAGCCGGCGTCGAAGCCGACGACGTCATCGGCACGCTCGCGCGCCAGGCTGCCGCGGCCGGCATGCGCTGCGTCGTCTCCACCGGCGACAAGGACCTGACGCAGTTGGTGAATGCCAGTGTCACCCTGATCAATACCATGAGCAACGAGCGCCTGGACGAAGCCGGCGTGGAGGCCAAATTCGGTGTGCCGCCGAATTTGATGCTCGATTACCTCACCCTGGTCGGCGACAGCGTGGACAACGTGCCGGGCGTGGAAAAGGTCGGCCCCAAGACCGCGGTCAAGTGGCTGGCGCAGTATGGTTCGCTCGATGGCGTAGTCGCGCACGCGCAGGAAATCGGCGGTGTGGTGGGGGACAATTTGCGCCGTGCGCTGCCCTGGCTGCCGCAGGCGAAAAAGCTGCTGACGGTCTATTGCGATGTGCCGCTGCCGGTCAAACCGGAGGACCTCGTGCCGCAGCCACGCGGCGAGGCCGAGCTTACGGGGCTGTTCCAGCGCTTCGGCTTCAAGAGTTGGCTGAAAGATCCGGCAGAGACTGGCGCGCCGGCATCCGATGCCGCGCCACCAACAACAGCCCAAACGAAGACCGTGCCGACAGCGCGCCACTACGACACCCTGTTCGACGAACGACAGATGGCCGAGTGGCTGAAGCTGCTCGACAGCGGCGCCTTAGTTGCCTTCGACACCGAGACCACCGGCCTCGACCCGTTGACCGCGCAGCTGGTGGGCATGTCGTTTTGCGCCGAGCCCGGGCGCGCGGCGTATCTGCCGCTCGCGCACAACTATGCCGGTGCGCCGCACCAGCTTGGCGTCGCGCGCGCCCTGGAATTGCTGCGACCCTGGCTCGAGGACGCGAATAAGCCCAAGCTCGGCCAGAACCTCAAGTACGATCAGCACGTGCTCGCCAATCACGGCGTGCGGCTGCGCGGCGTTGCCCACGACACGCTGCTCGAGTCCTACGTGCTCGAATCGCATCTGCGCCACGACCTGGGCACGCTCGCCGAACGCCATCTGCATCTGGAAACCATCAGCTACGATGACATCACCGGCAAGGGTGCGCAGCGCATCGGCTTCGAGCAGGTAAGCGTGGAGCGCGCCACCGAGTATTCTGCCGAGGACGCCGCCGTCACCCTGCGCGTGCACCAGTGCCTGTATCCGCAGGTGCAGGCCGAGGCCGGGCTGGAATACGTATACCGGAGCATCGAGCTGCCGGCGCGCGAGGTGCTGTTCCGCATGGAACGCACCGGCGTGCTTATCGACGCCGCGCTGCTCGAAGCGCAAAGCCGCGAACTGGGGCAGAAAATGATGGAGCTGGAACACAGAGCCTACAGCGAGGCAGGCCAGCCGTTCAACCTGAATTCGCCCAAACAGATCGGCGAAATCTTCTTCGAGCGCCTGCAGCTGCCGGTGCTTAAAAAAACCCCGAGCGGCGCGCCCTCCACTGATGAGGAAGTGCTGGAGCGGCTGGCCGCGGATTACCCGCTGCCCAAGACGCTGCTCGAATACCGCGCGCTCACCAAGCTGAAATCCACCTATACCGACAAGTTGCCGCGCATGGTCAACCCCGCCACCGGGCGGGTGCACACCAACTACGCCCAGGCGACGGCGGTGACTGGGCGCCTCGCCAGCACCGACCCCAACCTGCAGAACATTCCGGTGCGAACAATGGAAGGGCGGCGCATCCGCGAGGCCTTCATCGCGCCGCCTGGCAGCGTCATCGTCTCGTCCGACTATTCCCAAATCGAGCTGCGCATCATGGCGCATATCTCGCGCGACGAAAACCTGATGCGCGCGTTCGCCGCGGGTGAGGACGTGCACCGCGCTACCGCCGCGGAAATCTTCAACCGCGAGCTGCACCAGGTCACGCCCGAGGAGCGCCGCTACGCCAAGGTGATCAACTTCGGCCTGATCTACGGCATGTCGGCTTTCGGCGTGGCGCAGGCCTTGGGCCTGGAGCGCGCCACCGCCCAGGCCTATATCGACAGCTACTTCACGCGCTACCCTGGAGTCGCACGCTATATGCAGCAGACGCGTGAGCAGGCGCGCGAGCGCGGCTATGTCGAAACCGTGTTCGGCCGCAGGCTGTGGCTCACCGAGATCAGGGCTGGCAACGCCGGCCGGCGCCAGGGTGCCGAGCGCGCCGCCATCAACGCGCCGATGCAGGGGACGGCGGCGGATTTGATCAAGCTCTCCATGATTGCGGTGCAGAACTGGCTCGACCGGGAACGGTTGTCGGCGAGGCTGGTGATGCAAGTACACGACGAACTGGTGCTGGAAGTGCCGCAGACCGAACTCTCAAGGGTGCGCGAGGAACTGCCGGGGCTGATGACCGGCGTGGCTGAGCTTGCGGTGCCCCTTGTCGTGGACGTGGGCGCGGGTGCAAACTGGGAGCAGGCGCATTAACTGTATCTACGGGTAAGATGAGCGAGTCTTCCAAGCAGAAGCCATCTGCCGCGTCCGCCCCCGGACGCGCTCCGGCTCGGCATGTCGTGCTGCTTGGCGATGCCTTGCTCGAAGCTTACAGCAGCATCGACAAGACGCCCGGAAAATTCGAGGATGCTCTGCTCCCCGGAACGCGCGATCAGTGGA
Source organism: Burkholderiales bacterium (assembly GCA_027457185.1). Taxonomy (GTDB): domain Bacteria; phylum Pseudomonadota; class Gammaproteobacteria; order Burkholderiales; family SG8-39; genus 2-12-FULL-64-23. The sequence continues at coordinate 3,320 of DAIDTN010000099.1, forward strand.
AAATCAGCGTCGTCTCCGCGGCGGAAGTCGAGCGCGCAGGAGCGTCGCCGGTTCTGCCCCGGGACGCAACCCACGCGATAATTTTCATCGAGGGCAATCATGCCATCGAGCAGAGCGGGCTGCTTCACAGCCGGCCGGACGCGTACGGGCAGACGCTGGAGCAGCTTTCGCTCGCCGCCGACGAGTTCGAGCGCACGCTCGCGCGGTTGATCCACGTGGCGCAGGCGGCGCGGCTGGTAATCATGGTGTGCACCATGTTTCAACCCAGCTACAAGGATCCGGCGCGCCAGCGCACCGCTTGTGCCGCGTTAGCGGTATTCAACGACCGCGTCACCAAGCGCGCTACCGAGGCGCGCGTTTCCGTGATCGACCTGCGCCTGATCTGCAACGAGCCCGACGACTATGACCAGCCGACGCGCTTGTCCAAGAGCGGATTGCAAAAGGCGGCCAACGTCATCCGCTTCGCCATGTTCGAGCTGGATGCCGGGGCGCGCCGCAGCGAGGTGTTTTTTTAGCCCGCCGCAGCGGCCAGGACGCGCTTATTTCCCGATTGCGCCGAACACCTTGCTGATGATGCCGCTCGCCGCACCGACGGGGTCCTGGCGAATCTTCCTTTCCTCATCGGCGATTATCAGGTACAGGCCATCGAGCGCTTTGCGCGTGACGTAGCTGTTTAGATCCGCGTCCTTGGCGTCGACGACGCCGAAGCGGGCGGCCTTGCCGGCGAATTCGTTGTACTTGTCGGCAAGTTTCACTTTTTGTGTCGCCTTGGCGACGATGGGCAGGAACTTGCTGGTCAGCGGCGCCGAGGTGGTGCGCCTGAAATACTGGGTGGCGGCATCCTGGCCGCCGCCGAGGATTGCCTTGGCGTCCTGCACGCTCATGTTCTTCACCGCATTCACCAACAGGGGTTTTGCCTCGACTACGGCGGATTCGGCGGCGCGGTTCATGGTGGTGACCAGCTCGTCGGCGTATTTTCCCATCCCCAGACCCCGCATCAGGCCCTCGACCTTGTGCAGGCTCTCCGGCAGCGGGATCCTGACCCGCGCGTTACCCAGGAATCCGTTCGGTTTTCCCAGCGCCGCCACTGCGGTCTCGGAACCCTTGATCAGCGCCTGTTTCAAACCGGCGGCTGCATCCTTGTTGGAAAGGTCCGCCAACCCCAAGGCGTGCGCC
>DAIDTN010000100.1 GCA_027457185.1 Burkholderiales bacterium
GCGCGTAATAGCGTCCAATGATGCCCTGCAATTCCGGAAACTCGCCAACCATGTTGGTAAGCAGGTCGGCCTTGGCCAGCCAGGCTGCGCGTTCGGCAAGCACGGGATCGGCGCCGATTGCGCGGGCTATTTTTCCCGCGAGCAATTGCACGCGTTCCACGCGCTCCAGCTGGCTGCCCAGCTTATTGTGATAGACGATAGCGCTGAGCTGGGGCACGCGCGCTTCCAACCGGGTCTTCTTATCGGTGTGGAAGAAGAAGCGCGCGTCAGCGAGGCGCGGCCGCACTACGCGATTGTTGCCTTCGACGATGTTCTTCGGATCGGCAAGGCGCATATTGCTGACGATCAGGAATTTGCTGGTCAATTTCCCGGCGGCATCGAACAGCGGAAAGTATTTCTGGTTCTGCCGCATGGTCAGGATCAGGCATTCCTGCGGCACTTCCAGAAAATCGGATTCGAATTCGCCCGCGTAGATGCTGGGCTGCTCGACCAGGGCGGTCACTTCGTCCAGCAGCGGGGCGACGTCGGACTGCGGGCCGAGCGAGGCGCCGAGTTCGGCGGCCTTGGCGCGCAGCCGGCGTTCGGTTTCGGCACGGCGTGCGTCGAACGAGGCGATAACCTGCCCGTGCGCCGCCAGTGCTTCTTCGTAGGCATCTGCGCTCGCGATGGGGATGTCGCGTACGCCCTGGAAGCGATGGCCATGCGTGACGCGGCCCGCTTTCAGGCCGAGTACGGAGACGTCGACGATGTCGCCGCCGTAGAGCGCGACCAGACCGTGCGCCGGGCGCACGAACTGCACCGTGGTCGCGCCGTCGGCGAGCTGGTAGCTCATTACTTTGGGGATGGGCAGCTTGGCAATCGCTTCCTCCAGCGCGAGCTGCAGGCCGGCGGCGAGCGTGAGACCAGGAATCGTCTGCGTGAGGACGGCGTATTCGGTGTCGCCATCGAGCCTGCGCTCGAGCTGATCCGCCGTCGCGCCTTCTTTTTCCAGGCGTTTGGCGAGCGCCGCGCTCGGCTTGCCGTCGGCGCCGAACGCGACTTTCGATGGCATCAGTTTCTTCGACTCGGTCCGGTCCGCGGCCTTCGCCCGGACATCCTTGATCAGCACCGCCAGTCGGCGCGGCGTGGCGAAGATGCGGGTATCTGCTGCGGCCTTATCCTTCAACTGCGCGCGGACCAGGCCATCCTGCAAGCGCAGACCGAAGGCCTCGCCCAGTTGCTTCAGCGCTTTCGGCGGCAACTCCTCGGTGAACAATTCGACCAGCAGGGACGGGTTCATACCGCCGCCTCGCGCTTTTGCAGTTCAGTCTTTAGCACCGCGAGATCGACGCCCAGGCGCTGCAGCTCGTCCGGCGGGCACATCGGGAAATCCTGGCGCAGGCGCGAATCGAAATACGACTGCTATACGTTGCGCGCGAGTTTGCGGATACGGCCGATATAGGCGGCGCGCTCGGTTACGGAAATGGCGCCGCGCGCATCGAGCAAGTTGAAGGTGTGCGCGGCCTTGAGCACCATCTCGTAGGCGGGCAGCGCGAGTTGCGCCTGCATCAGGCTCTTCGCCTGGGATTCGTAATCGCCGAAATGCCGAAACAGCATGGGCGCATCCGACTTCTCGAAGTTGTAGGTCGACTGCTCGACCTCGTTCTGGTGATAGACGTCGCGATATGTCAGTCCGGGGGTCCATACCAAGTCGAACACGTTCTCGACGCCTTGCAGGTACATCGCCAAGCGCTCGAGGCCATAGGTGATTTCGCCGGTAATCGGCTTGCACTCCAGGCCACCTACCTGCTGGAAGTAGGTGAACTGCGTTACTTCCATGCCGTTCAGCCACACTTCCCAGCCCAGGCCCCATGCGCCCAGCGTCGGATTCTCCCAGTCGTCCTCGACAAAGCGCACGTCGTTCTGCTGAATATCGAGACCTATCGCGGCGAGCGAGCCGAGGTACAGCTCGATGATTTCCGGCGGCGAGGGCTTGAGCACCACCTGGTACTGGTAGTAGTGCTGCAGGCGGTTGGGGTTGTCGCCGTAGCGGCCGTCCTTGGGGCGGCGCGAGGGCTGGACATAGGCGGCGCGCCCGGGCTCGGGGCCGAGGGCGCGCAGGAACGTGGCGGTGTGCGAAGTGCCGGCGCCGACTTCCATGTCGTAGGGCTGCAACAGCGCGCAGCCCTGCCGGTCCCAGTAGGACTGCAGCCTGAGGATTAGTTCCTGGAACGTGGGCACGGTTCGCCGATGCTTGGAAAGCCGCAATTTTACAGGCTTTCCGCACCCCGACAAACCGAAAACGCGATCGCTGCCGCCGCAGTTGCGTCGGCGCGCATGCGGCACGGAATTGTGGCTGCGCCGAACATGATATAAATGAAGCATGCGCTTCAGTCATCTGATCCAGATCAACGATCCGTTCAATCCGCTGATCGATTCCCTGTCGCGCGAACAGCTGTGGCGCGGCCTGGTGCTGCGCGCCGAAAATCCCTTGCTGTTTGTCCTGGCGCTGGACCGGTTTGAGATCGTCGAGCGCGGGGAAAACGCGCTGGCGCGCGTGCTGCATTTCGGCCAATTGAGGCTGCGCGACCGCGTCAGTTTCAGCCCGATGGAACAGGTGCGCTACGAAATCGAGGCTGCGGGGGACTCGCCTGCCGCCACCTTGGCGATGACCATCGAGGAACCCGAGCCGGGTCAGCTGTTCGTGCGTTTCGACTATGAAACCTTGCACGACGATGCGAAAGCGTCGCTGGACGCGTTCTACAGCAGTTTCGTCAAACAGGCCTACGTGGAGGCCGATATCGACACCATCAGCACCATCCGCAGGTTGGCGGCTGAAGCCGACGCGCTCGGCTGAGGCGCGCCCGTTGCGAGTGCAGGCGCGCCGGGGGGGGCGAGCGCGCAGTTGTTCAGGCCGTGAATCGCCCCGCTCGACTGCGGCCCTGTTCCTTGGCGGTGTACATGGCGCGATCGGCGCGCCCCTGAATGGCGTCGATGCTGCGGCCGTCCTCGGGGTAGCACGCGAGGCCGATGCTGACGCTGGTGTCGATGCGCTTGCCCTCGAACTCGAGCGGCGTGCTCGCCACCGTATTGATTATCCGCTGCGCCACCTCCAGCGCCTTGGCCGCTGGCGCTTCCGGCAGCAGCGCCACAAATTCGTCTCCGCCGTAGCGCGCCAGCACGTCGGTATGGCGCAGTTCGGTCTCGATGCATTTGGCCACCTGTTTCAGCAGCTGATTCCCGGCCTCGTGACCGTGACGGTCGTTCACCGCCTTGAGATTGTCCGAGTCGATCATCAGCAGGCTGGCGGGACGGTTGTAGCGCACCGACTGGTCGAACAAGCGGCCGGCGACGATGGCGAAGCCGCGCATGTTGTAGATACGGGTGAGATCATCGGTTTCCGACAGCAGCCG
>DAIDTN010000101.1 GCA_027457185.1 Burkholderiales bacterium
AATATCCGCGGCGCTATAGCCGGCCTCGCCCAGGACTTCGTCCGTGTGCTGGCCGATCTCGGGGGTGGCGCTGGCCATCGTTGCCGGCGTGCGCGACAGTCCAACCGCCTGGTTGACCAGGCGAATGGCGCCCAGCTTCGGATGCTTGATGTTCGCTGCCGCGCGCAGATGTTGCACCTGCGGATCGGCAAATACCTGATCCATGGCATAGATCGGCCCGCAGGGCACGCTCGCCGCGTTGAGAATCGAGATCCACTCCTCGCTCTTTTTGGTGTTCAAAGCGGCGTTCAGTTCGGCGTTGAGCGCCTTGCGGTTTTTGGCGCGATTGGCCGGACCTTCGAATTCGGCGCGCGCAAGCAGCTCGGGGCGCCCGATCGCCGTGCACAGGCGCTTCCACATGCCCTCGCCCGCCGCGGCGACGTTGATGTGGCCGTCGGCGGTGGTGTAAGCCGAAGTCGGCATGCTGGTCGGATGGTCGTTGCCGACCTGCGGCGGCACCTCGTTCTTCATCAGATAGCGCGCCGCCTGGAAGTCGAGCAGCGCGATGCCCGACATCAACAGCGATGACTGCACCCACTGGCCCTGGCCGGACACTTCGCGCTCCAGCAGCGCAGTCAGGATGCCGAGCGCGGCGTACAGGCCGGCGCTGACATCCGCGATCGCCGCGCCGGTGCGCATCGGGCCCTCACCCGGCCGGCCCGTGACCGACATCAGGCCGCTCATACCCTGAGCGATCTGATCGAAGCCCGGCCGCTCGTAGTAGGGACCGTCCTGGCCGAAGCCGGAAATGCTGGCGAGGATAATGCGCGGATTGATCGCCTTGAGCGAATCGTAGTCGATGCCGAGGCGGAACTTGACGTCGGGACGATAGTTTTCGACCACCACGTCGGCCGTCCGCGCCAGCCGGGCGAAGACCTCGCGGCCCTCGGGCAACTTGAGGTTGAGCGTCATCGCGCGCTTATTGCGGTGCAGGTTCTGGAAATCCGGGCCCTCGCGCGGACCGCCCATGCCTTCGTTCGCGTCGACGCCTGGAGGCGATTCGATTTTAATCACGTCGGCGCCGAAATCGGCGAGCTGTTTGACGCAAGTCGGGCCGGCGCGAACGCGCGACAAATCGAGGACGCGAAAACGCGAGAGTGCGGTCGAAGCTGGAATATGGGTCATGATGGGTTCTTGGTGGTGTTCAGGGACGGGCGCTTCGGCTGCGGGCGCCGGAGTAGCGAATTATCGCGTCGCCGCCCATGCACCGCAAGCATTTCCGTGCATTTGCGCGTGCGGACGCTAGCGCAGCCCCAGTACGGACCTGATGCCGGTAAGCAGGACGTCGCGATCGAAGGGCTTGGTGATGTAGCCATCGGCCCCGCCAACGAGTCCGCGCAGGACGTCCTCGCGTTGCGCCTGGCCGGTGAGCATGATGACCGGGATCGGTTTGAGCTGCGGATGCGCCCGCATCCGCGCCAGAATGTCGAAACCGTTGGTGTCGGGCAAGCCGACATCGAGCAGGGCCACATCGGGCAGTGGCTGGCCCTGCAACGCCTCCAGAATCTCGGCGCGGTTCGACGCCAGCCGCGGCGCGAATTTCTCCATTGTCAACAGGAACTTCAGCGCCCGCTGCAGCTCGGGATCGTCCTCCACCACCAGAACCGAATAAGCGGTGCCGCTCACTGGTTCGATCTTCTTTGTCGATTTGCGCGCGATGCTCACATAATAGCCGTTCAGCTTCAGCGCCGCAGTTGCGCTTTCAGCCTCACCGAGCACGTGCTCCGCTGCCTCTGCAGTCGTTTTTTCGACATTCTCGCCAGCGAAAAAATAACTGAAGTCGATGTTCAACTCCTGCTCCAGGGTAGCCGGCTTGATGTATTCCCCCTGCGCCAGCATTTGCCCGGTTCGCCTGATGTCCTCGGCGGAGAGCGCCGTGGTTCGCTGCGCAATCTCGGCAAAGCTCGACTTGCCGTCGAGCAGCACCAGCAGTTCGAGCGCCGCCTGCGAGAGCTCGGTCTTTCCGCTCTTCAGTTCCGCGTCGCCCTTGTCGGCAACGGCATACACGTCCACGTCACGGATCTGGATGCGTTCTTCCATGCTCATACGCCCACCTCTTTACGGGAGTGATTCAATCCGAAGCCTGCGGCGAATCCATTAGGCGCTATTATTTGACCACTTGCCCGGGAGCTTGCCAAGCTCTTTTGATCCAGCTCGTTTGATCCGCGCCTCGCGCAGGCAATTCGGTCAGGTGAAGCATGACTCCCGCCGCGGGACAAATTTCTGAACAAGCCGATTTGGGGAAGCACGAAGGACAGTGCCCCCTCATCCTGAAACGGCTTATCAGGTGCTATCCGTGACCCTGGCCCGGTTGAGCTTGACCGCGCCACGCTTGATCTTGCTGTCGAGGCGCTTTTGCTGCGAACTCCGCGTTGGTCTGGTCGGTTTGCGCTTCTTGCGCGATACGGCGACGCTGCGGATGAGTTCGCGAAGCCGCTGCAGCGCTTCCTCTCGGTTCTTTTCCTGGCCGCGGTGTTCCTGCGCCTTGATCACGACCACGCCTTCCTTGGTGATGCGCTGATCGTGCAGCCTGAGCAGGCGCTCCTTGTACAAATCCGGAAGCGATGAAGCGCCGATATCGAAGCGCAGGTGTATCGCACTGGAAACCTTGTTGACGTTCTGCCCGCCTGCACCCTGGGCGCGAATCGCGCTGAGCTCGATCTCCCGGTCCGGGATCGCGACACTATTGGACACTTGCAACATGTTCACCCCTGCGCCTTGCGTGCTTCACCGGAGCCCATGCAGGCGGCCGAATTCGCGCTTGTCGCGCGGCGGCAGGCGCTTGATCTGATACTCGGCCCTGGATGCGGCCGATCGGTCGGCGTATTCGATCGCGGCGAGCAGGCGCCGCGGCGGGTGGGAGCGGGTATAACGTGCGCCCTTGCCGCTCAGATGCGCGGCGTAGCGCGCAGCCACGTCGATGGCGATACCGGTATAGATGCTCCCGTCCCTGCATTCGATCAGATAGACAAACCAGGCCATGCGCGCATAAGACCTCTTAACGATACGAGGGGATACATCCCCTCGTGCTCCCCTAGATCGGGCCGTAACAAAATGAATTTTGTTACGGTTTCTATGGCGCCTAGGCGCTCATGCCAGGCCGTTCTTGTAGCTCCTCTCGAGCAGCTTTGCCTGAGCTGCGGCCAGACGCGCGATCGGTACCCGCGGTCCGGAGCAGGAGACATAGTTGATCGCAATGCTATGGCAGAAATGAATCGAGGCGGGATCGCCGCCGTGCTCGCCGCAAATGCCCACCTTGAGATCCGGCCGGGTCTTGCGCCCGCTTTCGACCGCCATTTTCATCAACTGGCCCACGCCCTTGATGTCCAGCACTTCGAACGGGTTGTCCTGGAGGATGCCGGTCTCGAGATAGTCCGGCAGAAATTTGTTTTCCGCGTCCTCGCGGCTGAACGAGAACGTAGCCTGGGTCAGGTCGTTGGTGCCGAAGGAGAAGAACTCCGCGTCCTGCGCCATGCGCCCGGCGCGCAGGCAGCCGCGCACCACTTCGAGCATGGAGCCGAACTTGAACTTCACGCTGATGCCGTGAGTCAGTTCCACCTCCTTGTGGACGCGCTGTACCTTGCCGTGAATGCGCATGAGTTCTTCCACCGTAGCCACCTGCGGCACCATGATCTCGGGATAGATTTCGATGCCTTCGCGCGCGCACAGCGCAGCGGCTTCGAGAATCGCCTTGATCTGCATCGTGTAGATTTCCGGATAGGAAATGCCCAGCCGCACGCCGCGGTGTCCCAGCATCGGGTTGACCTCGGCCAGCGCGCGCACCTTTTTAAGGACCACTTCCTTCTTGCCGATTGCGTCTTCTTCGAGGTGCGACTCCTTGAAGGTGTGCAGGCCGCCCATGAGCTTGGTCAGGCCGTCGGCATATTGCTGGTACAGCTTCGGGTTGAGCAGTTTCAGCGTATCCGGCAGTTCCTCCAGGCCCTTGATGGTGTCGCGCAAATGGTGCAGATGCGCGATCTCCAACTCGAGCTGCGCCGCGGTCGGAAGGAATTCGTGCATCGGCGGATCGAGCAGGCGGATGGTCACCGGCAGCCCTCTCATCGCCCTGAAGATACCGGTGAAGTCGGAACGCTGGATCGGCAGCAGCCGGTCGAGCGCCGTCTGTCGCTCCTCCACCGTTTCCGCCAGGATCATTTCCTGCATGATCGGCAGACGGTCGGTGCTGTTGAACATGCGCTCGGTGCGCACCAGGCCTATGCCCATGGCGCCAAATTCGCGCGCGCGGGACGCGTCCTCGGGCGTATCTGCGTTGGCCATCACTTTCAGCATCGCCACCTCGTCCGCCCAGGCGAGCAACGTGGCCATTTACTCGGAAAATTAGGCTTTAACCGTCGGCACCTCGCCGGCATAAACGTGGCCGGTGCCGCCGTCGATGGTGATTACGTCGCCCTCGTGCAGCGTGGTCTCGCCGATGACGGCGCTGCGCGCCTTGTCGTCGATCACAATTTGCTCGCAGCCGGAGACGCAGGGCTTGCCCATGCCGCGCGCGACAACCGCGGCATGCGAGGTCTTGCCGCCGCGG
>DAIDTN010000102.1 GCA_027457185.1 Burkholderiales bacterium
TAGATGGCAATCGCCATCTCCCGCTTCTCCTCCCTGAGCGGGTGCCTTAACCCTGTTTAAGGCGTTCTAGCCCCCGGTTTTAATCCCCTTTGGCCGGGGGCTTTTTTTGCGCCCTCGGGCTTAACGCCTAGCCAGTTTCCGATGATCTCCTCGGCGTCTTCTATGCCCTGCTTCTTCAGGCTGGAAAAAAGCTGCGCGGTATAGTTGTCCGCATATTCACGCAGACCTGCCCGCACTGCGTGCAGAGTCTTTAGCCCCTCCTGCCGCGAAAGCTTGTCCGATTTGGACAACAGTACGTGTATCGGTTTGCCAGTGATCGCGAACCAGTTCAGCATCTGGCAATCGAGCGCTGTGAGCGGATGGCGTGCATCCATGATCAGTACCATGCCAAACAGTGAAGCGCGTGTCTGCAGATAGGTCGAGAGCAGCTGCTCCCAATGCGCGCGCAGTTCGCGCTGCACTTTGGCGTAGCCGTAGCCCGGCAGGTCTACCAGGAAGGCGCCGCCGGGGAGACTGAAAAAATTGATCTGCTGCGTGCGCCCGGGCGTCTTGCTTACAAAGGCAAGACGATTATGGTCCACCAGGGCGTTGATTGCGCTGGACTTGCCCGCGTTGGAGCGTCCGGCGAACGCAATCTCCGGTCCCAGCGCGGGCGGCAGATCGGCGAGACGGTGCGCGGTGATGTAAAACGTGGCGCCGCGGAACAACGACATGGCAGAAGAGGCCTAAATTTTGGAATCTCGGCTAGAATATCAGCTTTTCAAACATACCCTGCTTCGAGGAGCCTTAGCATGAAATTTATCCTGGCAATCGCCTTTACGCTCTCGGCGATGTCGGCGCTTGCAGCCGAACTGCCGTTCAAAGGGGATGCCGCCAAAGCGCAAGGCATCGTCAATCAGGTCTGCGCAGCCTGTCACGCAGCCGACGGCAACAGCCAGATCGCGGCCAACCCGAAACTTGCCGGCCAGATTCCCGAGTACCTGTACAAACAGCTCGAGAATTTCAAAGCCGCGCCGGGCAAGAAGGCGGAACGCGACAATCCGGTAATGGCGGCTATGGTGGCCAGCCTGTCGCCTGAGGACATGCGCAATCTCGCAGTTTATTTCTCCGGCCAGACGGCCAAACCGGGTGCGTCGAAAAGCAAGGATCTGGTTGTGCTGGGACAGCTGATTTACCGCGGGGGCATCGCCGGCCAAAAAATTGCAGCCTGCGCGTCTTGCCATGGCCCGAACGGAGCCGGGATACCGGCGCAGTATCCCCGACTGTCCGGTCAGCACGCCGAGTATGTCGAGGCGCAACTGAAAGCTTTCCGTTCCGGCGCGCGCGCCAACGATCTCAGCGGCAGCATGCGTGGTGTCGCTGGAAGGCTCTCCGATCGCGAAATCAGTGCTGTCGCAGACTACATCGCCGGGCTGCGCTGACGGCCAGTTTCAGGACGAAGGCGGGTTACCCTCTAATGCCCCTTGGTTCGTCCCGCTGCGGTTAGAGACAAGAATGCGTGGTCGCTAACGCAAAAGGTGTTCCAGGGCAAACAGCGCGTCGGGGCGCTCGCGTTCCCGGATCAGATGTGTTTTTCCCCTGTCCACCATGACTTCCGCCGCCCGCGGCCGGCTGTTGTAATTGGAACTCATGCACATCGCGTAGGCGCCGGCCGACATCACCGCCAGCAAGTCGCCCTCGCTTACTGCGAGTTCGCGCCCCTTGCCGAGGAAATCGGCGCTTTCGCAGACCGGCCCAACGACGTCGTACACCGAGCCTGGCGCGCCGCTAATCCTGACTGCAACGATATCGTGCCAGGCTTGGTACAGAGCCGGGCGGATCAGGTCGTTCATGGCGGCATCGACCACGGCAAAATTGCGCACCGCGCCGGGCTTGAGGTACTCGATGCGGGTGAGCAGCAGGCCGGCATTGCCGACCAGGCTGCGTCCCGGTTCGAACAGCAGTTTCAGTTTGCGCTTACCGACGCGGGCGAATACGTCGCGCAGGTAGGCGGCAACGTCCGGCGGCGATTCATCGCGATAACGGATACCCAGGCCCCCGCCCAAGTCGAGATGGCGCATGGGAATCCCCTCGGCCGCAAGCCGATCGCCGAGCCCGAGCATCTTGTCCAGCGCCTCGATCAGTGGCGCATACTCGATCAGATTGGAGCCGATGTGGCAGTCAATGCCGACGACTTCTATCTGCGGCAGGCGGCTTGCCGCGCGGTATAGCTCGAGCGCGGCATCAAATTCGACGCCGAATTTGTTTTCTTTCAGGCCGGTGGAAATGTAGGGATGGGTGCGGGCGTCCACGTCCGGATTGACGCGGAACGAGACCGGTGCGCGCGTTCCTCTTTCACCTGCGACCGCGGCAAGTCGCGCAAGCTCTGCGGCCGCCTCCACGTTGAAGCACAGGATGCCGCTGTCGAGAGCGTAGCGCATCTCGGCGGCGCTTTTGCCCACCCCGGAGAAAATCACCTTGCCCGGATCGCCGCCGGCGGCAATGACGCGCGCAAGTTCGCCGCCCGAGACAATGTCGAAGCCGGCGCCCATGCCGGCGAACAGATTGAGGATGGCGAGATTAGAGTTCGCCTTCATCGCATAGCACAGCAGCACATCGTGCCCGGCGCAGGCCGATTGGAACTGCGTCAGCGCCTTGGCGAGAGCGGCGCGGGAATAGACATAGCAGGGCGTGCCGAATTCGCGCGCGATGGCTTCCAGCGGAACCGACTCAGCGTGCAGCGAGCCGTTGCGAAACTCGAACATGGGGCCTATTTTTGTTTGTTACTATTGGATTGTTGCCCGCCGTGTTCATCCGCGGGCAGAACGAGCGCGCCCTTGGAGCCGCAGGCCTGAAGCAGCAGACAAAGCAGGATGGCGGTGACAATGACACGCATCGGCAAATTCTAGCATGAGAGCAGCGGGTACTAGATCGATGGACGAGAGCAAATTCATACGCGTGGCCGAGCAAACGCTGCAGCAGCTCGACCGGCGCATCGAGGCAAGCGGTATCGACGCCGACTGCGAGTTCAAGGGCACGGGCGTGCTCGAGATTGAATTCGGCGACGGCAGCAAGATTATCGTCAACAGCCAGGCGGCCGCGCAGGAAATCTGGGTGGCGGCGAAATCAGGGGGTTACCATTTCCGTAGCGACGGCCCGCGCTGGGTCAATACCCGCGATGGCGGCGAGATGTTCGCGGCGCTGTCGGCCTATGTCAGCCAGCAGTCCGGGGAAACGGTGGACCTGACAACGGGCAACGGGTAACACGCCGCCGATCGCAGCGGACAGCCGCCGGCCGTTCAATGCTCGTCCCGTCCTAGAACGGCGTCGTAGGCTTGACCACTGCCGGGGTGCGCGGCGTATTGCCTTCTGGCGCATCGGGCCTTTGCGCGGGCGGGACATTTTCGCGATAGAAGTACTCGCTGAGCGTGCCGTCGGCGGCCGGCAGGCCGGTGTCGGGATTGACCTTGACGCTGACCACCCCGTCTGGAACCGGCTGGAACATCTCGCCCACGCCCTTGAGCGCCTTGCCCATGTAGTTCATCCAGATGGGCAGTGCGGCCACCGCGCCGGTTTCATGATTTCCCAGCTTGCGCGGTTCGTCAAAGCCGACCCAGGCGATGGCTACCAGGCTCGGCTGATAGCCGGCGAACCAGGCATCAACAAGGTCGTTGGTGGTGCCGGTCTTGCCTGCCAGGTCCTTGCGCCCGAGCGCCATCGCGCGCGCCCCCGTGCCATAACGCACCACGTCGTGCAGCATGCTGTCCATGACAAAGGCGTTGCGCGCGTCGATCACGCGCAGGCTGTCGTCGCCGGCGCGCGGCGGCTGCGCCTGGGCGAGGACGTTGCCGCGGTCGTCGACTATGCGCTGTACGACATACGGTTCGATGCGGTAGCCGCCGTTGGCGAACACCGCATAGCCACGCGCCATCTGCCAGGCTGTGACCGAGCCGGCGCCAAGCGCCAGGGTGAGGTAAGGCGGGTGCTTGTCCGCGTCGAAGCCGAAGCGGGTGATGTAATCCTGCGCATACTGCGGTCCGATCGCCTGCAATACGCGGATCGCCACCATGTTCTTCGATTTTGCCAGGCCCACGCGCAGGCGTATCGGACCATCGTACTTGCCGTCGTAGTTGTGCGGCTCCCAGGTTTGACTGCCGGTCTGGGCGGCGTCGACCACTATCGGTGCGTCATCGACGATGGTGGCGGGGGTAAAGCCCTTCTCCAGCGCCGCGGAATAGACGAATGGCTTAAAGCTGGAGCCAGGCTGGCGCCAAGCCTGGGTGACATGGTTGAATTTGTTGAGGTTGAAGTCGAACCCGCCCACCAGCGCGCGCACCCTGCCGTCGCTTGGACTGACCGCAACCAGCGCGGCCTCTACGTCGGGCAGCTGTAAAATCTGCCAGTTGTGCTTTTCGTCCTGTTCAATGCGGATCAGCGCGCCGCGCCGGATCCTTTTATTCGGGGCGACCTTGTCATCGAGCATTTTCTGCGCGAATTTGAGGCCCTCGCCCGATATGGTCACCACCTCCCCGCCGCGGCGGTAGGCCCGCACCTGCTTGGCGCTGGCCTCCAGTACCACCGCGGGTTGCAGCTCGTCGCTGTCGGGTGCCTCGGCCAGCGCCTCCTCGATGACATCGTCGGGCTGGCCCTCGGGCGGAAGTTCGATATAGCCCTCGGGGCCGCGGTAGCCGTGGCGTTTGTCATAATCCATCACGCCGCGGCGCAGGGCGTTGTAGGCTTCCTCCTGATCCGCTTTGGTGATGGTGGTGTAAACGCGATAACCCTTGGTGTAGGCGTCGTCGCCGAAACGCTCGTACAGCATCTGCCGCACCATTTCGGCGACGTACTCGGCGTGCACGGCGTATTCGTTCGCTTGGCGTTTGACCACTATGGGCGCCTTCTGCGCTTCGGCGAACTGCGCGTCCGTTATGTAGCCCAGATCGTGCATGCGCCGCAGCACGTACAACTGCCGCTGCTTGGCGCGCTTGGGATTGACCACCGGGTTGAAGCCGGAAGGGGCCTTGGGCAGACCAGCCAGCATCGCCGCCTCGGCCACGTTGACATCCTTCAGCGCCTTGCCGAAGTAAATCTGCGCCGCCTCGGCGAAGCCGTAAGCGCGCTGTCCCAGGTATATCTGGTTGATGTACAGCTGCAGAATCTCGTCCTTGGACAGGCTCGCTTCGATTTTGAAGGCAAGCAGCGCCTCGTACAGCTTGCGCGTAAGCGTTTTTTCCTTGGACAGGAAGAAATTCCTTGCCACCTGCATGGTAATGGTCGACGCTCCCTGACGTCGGCCGCCCGCGGTCAGATTTGAGTAGGCGGCGCGGATGACGCCTTGATAGTCAACCCCCTTGTGCTGATAGAAGCGCTCGTCTTCGGCCGCAAGGATGGCCTGCTTCATGATATTGGGGACGTCGCCGATGGCGACCACGGAGCGGCGCTCTTCGCCGAACTCACCGATCAGGATGCCGTCTGCGGTGTACACCCGCAGCGGTATCTTAGGCTGGTAATCGGTAAGCGCGTCAAGCGAGGGCAGATTGGGATAGGCGAGCAGTATCACCAGGCCCGCGAGCGCGCCGGCGATGACGCCCAATCCGGCGAGGAGCAGCAGCGGAAAGGCAATAAGACGTAACCACATGAAAGATTTATCGGTCAATGGTCGGGCTCGCTACACCGGGCGCGGGATTCAGCTCTGGATTCCAAAATGGACCAGGCGCCTGCTTTGGCCCAGGGCCCTGGCAGGATAGCGTAGCGCGAGATGCCTCGAAACGCAGGCATTATAGAGTATCCCTGGTCGCAGGGCGTATCGGATGACCGTGCAGAAGGCGAAACCCGCCCTATTATTTGCTTTACATCGTCTGGACTTGTTGCTAGGATTTAACGTAAATTATATGTATCGCGCCTAACCGGGGATAGCTCAAAGGGAAATCCAGCTTGGACCTTGACATATTCAAGCCTAAAGCACCGCCCCTTTTCGGCATGGATATCAGTTCGTCCGCCGTGAAGATGGTCGAGATTGTCGATGCCGGCAAGGGGGCGCTGCGCGTCGAGCGCTATGTGATCGAGCCCCTGCCCAAGGACGCGGTTGTGGACGGCAATATCACCAACCTCGAGGCGGTCGTGGAAACGGTCAAGCGCGCCTGGAAGAAACTGGCGACGCGCACCAAAAACGTGGCCATGGCCTTGCCCACTGCGGCGGTCATCACCAAAAAGATCGTGGTGCCGGCCGGCTTGCGCGACGACGAGTTGGGCATCCAGGTCGAGACCGAGGCCAATCAGTACATTCCCTTCGCTCTGGAAGAGGTTAATCTCGACTATCAAGTGGTCGGCCCCGCGCCCGCCAATATAGAGGAGGTGGAGGTGCTGATCGCCGCCTCGCGCAAGGAAAAAGTGGAGGACCGCGTGGCGGTAGCCGAGGCTGCCGGCCTGAAGTCCCTGGTCATGGACGTGGAATCCTATGCGGTGCAGACCTCCTTCGACTTGATCAAGAAACAGTTTCCCGAGGAGGGCAAAGACCAGAACATCGCCTTGGTCGATATCGGAGCCAACGTAATGAACGTTACGGTGCTTCGGAATGATCAGACGGTGTACACACGCGAGCAGGCCTTTGGTGGTAGCCAACTCACCCAGGACATCATGCGCCAGTACGGCATGAGCCAGGAGGAGGCCGAAAATGCCAAGCGCAGCGGCGGCCTGCCCGATTCGTACGAAGCCGAAATCCTGCGTCCGTTCCTCGAAAATCTGGCGCTCGAAGTGCAGCGCGCCATGCAGTTTTTCTTCACCTCCACGCAGTACACCAGCGTCGAGCACATCCTGCTCACCGGCGGATCGGCCGTGATCCCCGGACTGGAGGACATCGTCGGCTCGCGCTCTCAGGTCAATACACGGGTAGCCAACCCGTTTGCGAGCATGCAGGTATCGCCGCGCATCCAGCCGAAGAAACTGCTCGTCGATGCGCCCTCGATGATGGTCGCGTGCGGCCTGGCGATGCGGAGATTCGATCCGTGATCCGCATCAACCTGCTGCCTTGGCGCGAAGCGCGCCGCAAGGCGCACAATCTGCAGTTTTTCATCCTGATGGGGATGGTGGCCGGTCTGGCTGCGTCTATCGTTCTTCTTGTGCACGGATATTATGCGGCGCGCATTTCCACCCAGACGGAACGCAACCGCTTTCTCCAAGAAGAGAACTCCAAGCTCGACAAGCAAATCGTGGAAATCAAGGGACTGAAGGACGAAATCCAGGCGCTGTTATCGCGCAAGCAGGTGATCGAAACCCTGCAGGGTGATCGGGCCCAGACGGTGTATCTGCTTGACCAGTTGGTGCGCCAGACGCCGGACGGCGTTTATCTGAAGTCGATCAAGCAGACTGGATCCAAAGTCAACTTGATCGGCTACGCGCAATCCAATGCGCGGGTATCGACGCTGATGCGCAACTTCGAAGCTTCGCCTTATCTGGAGAAGCCGGATCTGGTCGAGATCAAAGTGGCAAACGTCAACAATCGGCGCCTGTCTGAATTCACCATGAACGTCTACCTCAGGCCGCTGCACAGCGAGGCCGATGCCGCCAAGGGCGGGGCGGGCAAGACCGCGCCGCGCGGCGCGCCCGCGGCAGGCGCGAAAAAGTAGGAACAGCTGATGAATAAGCTGCTCGAGCAATTCAGGCATCTCAACCCGCAGGATCCGGGGGCCTGGCCGGCCCTGCCCAAGCTGCTCGCCCTGATTGTGACCCTGGTGGCCCTGGTTGCCGTCGGCTATTTCGCTGACTGGCAGGGCCAGGTGGACCTGCTCGCTGCCGGCGCCGACCAGGAAGCGAAGCTCAAGGAGCAATACAAGGGCAAGATGCAGCAGGCGATCAACCTCGATTTGTACCGCCAGCAGTTGCGCGAAATCGACAACTCGTTCGGCGCGCTGCTAAAACAATTGCCCAACAAGTCGCAGATGGATGCGTTGCTGGTGGATATCAACCAGGCGGGTTTGGGCCGGGGACTGCAGTTCGAACTGTTCAAGCCGGCGCAGCAGGAAACGATGAAGGATTTCTATGCCGAACTCCCGATCAGCATCCGCGTCACGGGTAGCTACCATGACATGGGGCAGTTTGCGAGCGACATTGCGCAGCTGTCGCGCATCGTCACGCTCAACGATATTTCCATTGCTCCGGCTGCGGGCAAGGACAGCAGCGTGCTGGTGATGGACACGGTAGCAAAGACGTTCCGTTATCTGGACGAGGAAGAGGTGGCAAAACAGAAGAAGGCCGCCCAAAAACTGGTGCACAAGAAATGAGGAAACTGGTGATCATCACCGCCGTGTTGTTTCTCGCCGCGTGCGGTAGCGACCAGCACCAGGACCTGAAGGCGGAACTGAAAAACATGACCAAGAACCTGCGCGGCCATATCGCTCCGCTGCCCGTGGTGAAGCCTTACGAACCGGTGCCCTACAAGGCATTCGATCTGCCCGACCCCTTCGGTCCGGCCAAGATCCAGCTCGCGGTCGGGGGGGCGGCGAAAGGCAAAGGTGGCATCAATGCGCCCGACACCAGGCGACCGCGGGAACCGCTCGAGGCCTATCCGCTGGAATCGCTGAAAATGGTCGGTACGCTGTCGCAGAAAGGCGTCAATTATGCATTGGTGCAGGCGGACGGCAGCCTGTATCGGGTAAAGGTAGGCAACTACATGGGGCAGAATTTCGGCATTATTACCGGAATCACCGACGATCAGATTAATATCAAAGAGCTGGTGCAGGATGCATCTGGCGACTGGACCGAGCGCAAGGTTTCGCTGCAGTTGCTCGAAGCGGACGCGGGAAAATGAAGGTGAGGATCCCTATGGCTAAAATTTTCGGTGTATTTGGCTTCTTAACCGCTTCCCTTTGGACTGTTGTGGCGCTGGCACAGACGCCGCCAAACAGCGTCGAGGCCTTCGCGGTATCACAACAAGGCGGCAAAGTCATTGTCAAGCTGACCCTCAAACAGGCGCTCACGTCACAGCCGGGGAGCTTTACCGTAGCCAACCCGGCGCGCATCGCGATCGACTTGCCCAATACCGTGAACGGTCTCGGCCGCAACGGCCAGAGCATCGGCGAAGGCGAACTCGTCAGCATGAACATGGTGCAGGCGGGGGAGAGCACGCGCATGGTGCTCAATCTGAGCCAGCTCGTCAGCTACGACACCCAGATCGACGGCAAGAATCTGATGGTCATTCTCTCCAGCGCGCCGGAAGCGAGCGGTAGCGGCGGGACAGCGGTCACCCACTTCGTCGAATCCAAGCAGACAAATGGGCATGCCGTGCGCGACATCGATTTCCGCCGCGGCAAATCCGGCGAAGGGCGTATCGTGGTCGACCTCTCCGACAGTTCGACCGGCATAGACATCCGCACGCAGGGGCAAAACCTGGTAGTCGATTTCTTCAAGACGTCCCTGCCGGACAAGCTGCGCCGGCGCCTGGACGTGACCGATTTCGGTACACAGGTGCAGTCGATCAACACCTTTAATCAAGGCGACAACGTACGCATGGTGATCACGCCCAGCGGTCAGTGGGAGGACAGCGCCTATCAGACCGACAACCAGTTCGTGATCGAGGTGAAGCCGATTATCCCCAACCCTAACAATCTGGCGCAAGGCAGCAAAACCCGCTTCACCGGCGAGAAATTGTCGCTCAATTTTCAGAACGTCGCAGTGCGCAGCGTGCTCAGCGTGATCGCCGATTTCACCAACCTCAACATCATCACCAGCGACGCGGTCGGCGGCAACCTGACCTTGCGCTTGAAGGACGTGCCCTGGGACCAGGCGCTGCAGATCATCCTCGACGCGCGCGGCCTGGACATGCGCAAGAACGGCAACGTGATATGGATCGCGCCGCGCGACGAACTGGCGACAAAGGAAAAGCTGGCGCTGGAATCGCGGCAGCAAATCGGCGAACTGGAGGCGCTGCGCACCGAGACCTTCGTGCTCAATTACCAGAAGGCGCAGGACGTACAGGCCCTGCTGACCTCTCAAAATCAGAAAGTATTGTCCAAGCGCGGCAGCGCGGTGGTCGACGCGCGCACCAACACCTTATTCGTGCAGGACGTGCCCAGCCGCCTCGAGGAGGTGCGCAAGCTGATCGCCCAGATCGACGTGCCGCTGCGCCAGGTGATGATAGAAGCGCGCATCGTCGAGGCCAATGACAACTGGAGCAAAAACCTCGGCGCGAAGCTTGGCTACAATCAGGCCGTTCCGGGCGGCGACTACCTGGGAGGTCCGGCGCTGCGCACAAACATTGGCCCGACCCTGGCGAACACCGCGCAAAATACGATAAACGCCACGAATACTGCTACATTCGCGTCTGGAACGGCGGATCCGACGAGCGCGGGCGGCCAAAACGTCAACCTGCCAGCTTCCGGTTTGAACGGTTTCAACGCCGGCTCGATTGCCGCGGTTCTCTACAACAGAAATTTCACCCGCTTTATCAGCATGGAGTTGACCGCGCTGGAAGCGGACGGCAAAGGTAAGGTCATTTCCAGCCCGAGGGTGCTGACCGGAGACAAGGTCGAGGCGGTGATCGAGCAGGGAACCCAAATTCCCTATCAAGCGGCGACTTCAAGCGGAGCTACAGCCGTGTCGTTCGTCAATGCAAACCTGAAGCTGAAGGTGAAACCGCAAATCACGCCCGACGGCAACATCATCATGGACTTGGAAATCAACAACGATTCGGTGGGCGCGACGACTGCGGCGGGTATTGCCATCAACACCAAGCACGTCAAGACTCAGGTGCTGGTCGAAAACGGTGGCACGGTCGTGATCGGCGGTATCTATATACAGACCCAAAGCAAGACTACCACCAAGGTGCCGCTGTTCGGCGACATACCGGTGCTGGGCAATCTATTCAAGAACACAGCCAACACCGATAATAAGACCGAACTGCTGGTATTCATCACCCCGCGCATCGTGGACAATCGTCTTACGCTGCGCTGACAGCATTCGGTGCAAGAAAGGAGCCGCGCGCCCGGCTCGTGTTTGGTTTCGGCGCAAAGCACGTCAGTTGTTGGCCTGCGTCGGCTGCTCCGTCGCGGGCGGAGGGCAGATGCGTGCTGCTAGAATAGCCGTGTGAAAACCTCGAATAACATATTTCTCGTCGGCCTCATGGGCGCGGGAAAGACCACGGCGGGAAGGCAGCTCGCGGCCGGGCTGGCCAAGGATTTCCACGATACCGACCACGAGATCGAGCGCCGCACCGGGGTAAGAATCTCCCTCATCTTCGAAATCGAGGGCGAGATCGGCTTTCGCACGCGCGAGAAGCAAGTGGTCGACCAGCTGACGCGGCTCGCCAACGTGGTGCTTGCCACCGGTGGTGGCGCGGTGCTCGATGCCGATAATCGCCGGTGCCTCGCCGAGCGCGGCATCGTCGTGTATCTGCACGGCCAGCCGAAGGATCTGTGGTATCGCACCCGCCACGACAAGTCGCGGCCGCTCCTGCAAGACGCCGATCCGCTAAAAAAGCTGCAAAGCCTCTATCTGCAGCGCGATCCGCTGTACCGGGAGATCGCCGACATCGTGATCGATACCGGCCGCCAAAGCGCGCGCGCCTTGCTTTACCAATTGCTGCCCCAATTGCGCGAACGATGCAAACTCTCCGCGTAGAACTGGGCGAGCGCGCCTACCCCATTCACATCGGCGAACACTTGCTGAGCGACGCGGCGCTGGTCACGCCGCATCTGGACCTGCCCAAGGTTGCCATCGTCACCAACACGACGGTTGCGGCTTTGTATCTGCAGCAACTGAGCGATGCGTTGTGCGCGCAGGGCGTCGAGGTGATCAGCATCGTGCTCGAGGACGGCGAGCGCTACAAGGTCTGGCCCACTCTCAATCGCATCTACGACGTATTGCTCGAGCGCCGCTGCGAACGCAAAACCACGCTCATTGCCCTGGGCGGCGGCGTCATCGGGGACCTCGCCGGTTTTGCCGCCGCGACCTACATGCGCGGCATGCCCTTTATCCAGGTTCCGACCACCCTGCTCGCCCAGGTGGACTCCTCCATCGGCGGCAAGACCGGGATTAATCACCCGCTGGGCAAGAACATGATCGGCGCGTTCTACCAGCCGCGGTTGGTGCTGGCCGATACGGCCGTGCTGGCATCGCTGCCGCCGCGAGAACTCTCGGCGGGTCTGGCGGAGGTGATCAAGCACGGCCTTGTGTACGACGAGGGTTTCGTCGCCTGGCTGGAACAGAACGTGGAGAAATTGCTGGCCTGCGATGCGCGGGCCCTGGCGCACGCGGTGCGCCGCTGCTGCGAGATCAAGGCCGCCGTGGTTGCCGAGGACGAGCGCGAGGCCGGCGTCCGCGCGTTGCTCAATTTCGGCCACACTTTCGGCCATGCCATCGAATCCGGGCTGGGTTACGGCAAGTGGCTGCATGGCGAGGCGGTGGCCGCAGGCATGGTGATGGCTGCGGATCTGTCGCGTCGCAGGGGCTTGATCGCGCAAGCCGACGTGGATCGCGTCATCGCCTTGCTCAAGCGCGCCAAGTTGCCAGTAGCTCAGCCCGGCATAGCGCCGGGGCGCCTGCTGGAGTTGATGGCGGTGGACAAGAAGAACGAGGGCGGCAAGCTGCGCTTCATCCTGCTGGATCGAATCGGCGCCGCTTCGATCTGCGCCGAGGTGCCAGCCGACCTGCTACAGCTGGCGCTGGCTTCGCCGCCGATTTGAGTCCGGCGTCGCGGCGTCGCCGCGGACCGGCCTAAACGCTTGAAGTGACAAGGGTCCGCGGGTAAAATCACAAGTTCCGCCGGAATAAGTCGCAGGCTTGCGCTCGACCTTCCGGAGCCGATTTGCAGCTAAAGGTGCGCGCGTGACTATACCGGCCCCACCCCTTGACCGCCCCGCGGCACAAGGTTTATACGACCCAGCCAACGAACATGACGCCTGTGGCGTCGGCTTTGTCGCCAACATCAAAGGCGCCAAGAGCCACACCATCATCGACCAGGGGTTGCTGATCCTCAAGAACCTCGCGCACCGCGGTGCGGTCGGGGCTGATCCTTTGGCGAGCGACGGCGCCGGCATCCTGATCCAAATCCCGGACAGGTTTCTGCGCGAGGAAATGACGGCTCAGGGCGTGCAACTTCCGCCAGTGGGCCAATACGGCGTGGGCATGGTGTTTCTGCCCAAGGAATCGGCTTCGCGCCTCGCCTGCGAGTACGAGATCGAGCGTGCGATTAAGGAAGAGGGACAGGTGCTGCTAGGCTGGCGCGATGTTCCGCGCGACAACTCGGGCTTGGGCGAATCGGGGAAAAAGATAGAACCGGTCATCCGCCAGGTGTTCATCGGTCGCGGCAGCAACGTGACCGTGACCGACGCGCTGGAACGTAAGCTCTACATCATCCGCAAGTCCTCCGGCCACGCGATCCAGGCGCTGCGGCTCAAGCACGGCAAGGAATTCTATGTGCCATCGATGTCGGCGCGCACGCTGGTGTACAAGGGTTTGCTGCTTGCCGACCAAGTGGGCAGATATTACAAGGACCTGCAGGATCCGCGCCTCATATCGGCCCTCGCATTGGTGCATCAGCGCTTCTCCACCAACACTTTTCCCACCTGGGATCTGGCGCACCCGTTCCGCCTGATCGCCCACAACGGTGAAATCAATACGCTGCGCGGCAATGTCAACTGGATTCGCGCGCGGCAGCAGGCGATCTCCAGCCCGATCCTCGAAGCGGACCTGAACAAAATCTGGCCGCTGATCTACGACGGCCAGTCGGACTCGGCCTCGTTCGACAACGCGCTCGAGCTGCTGTTGATGGGCGGCGATTCGCTTGCCCACGCGATGATGATGCTGATCCCCGAAGCCTGGGAAAAGCACACTACCATGGATCCCAGCCGGCGCGCCTTCTACGAATATCACGCGGCGATGATGGAGCCCTGGGACGGCCCTGCTGCGGTGGCCTTCAGCGACGGCCGCCAGATAGGCGCCACGCTGGACCGCAACGGCCTGCGGCCGGCGCGCTACATCGTCCCCGACGCCGACCTGGTGATCATGGCTTCCGAAGCGGGCGTGCTGCCGATCCCTGAGGAAAAAATCGTCAAGAAATGGCGCCTGCAACCGGGCAAGATGTTACTCATCGACGTCGAGCGCGGGCGCATCATCGACGACAAGGAGCTGAAGGACACCCTGGCCGCGGCGAAGCCCTACCGCGAGTGGATAGAGCGCATCCGCATCCGGCTGGACGACGTGGAAAGCAGCAAACAGCAGCCCGGGCGCTCGGAGGTGCCGCTGCTCGATCGCCAGCAGGCCTTCGGCTACACGCAGGAAGAACTCAAGTTCCTGATGCTGCCGATGGCTGCGGCCGGGGAAGAGGCCATCGGCTCCATGGGCAACGACTCGCCGCTGGCGGTGTTGTCGAGCAAGAACAAGACGCTGTACCACTACTTCAAGCAGCTGTTCGCGCAGGTGACCAACCCGCCGATCGACCCGATCCGCGAGGACCTGGTGATGAGCCTGGTGAGTTTCATCGGGCCCAAGCCAAACCTGCTCGGCATCGACGAGATCAATCCGCCGATCCGGCTCGAGGTGAGCCAGCCGGTGCTGGACTTCTACGAAATGGACAAGATCCGGCACATCGACCGCAACACCGAAGGCAAATTCAAGTCCTTCGAACTCGACATCAGCTATCCGGTCGCCTGGGGCCACGAGGCGGTCGAGGCGCGCCTGGCCAGTCTTTGCGCCCAGGCCGAAGACGCGGTTCGCTCCGGCTACAGCATCATCATCATCTCCGACCGTCGCGTCGACCGCGACCGCGTCGCGATCCCGGCGCTGTTGGCGCTCTCAGCCGTGCACCAGCATCTGGTGGTCAAGGGCCTGCGCACCAGCGCGGGCCTGGTCGTGGAAACCGGCTCGGCGCGCGAAGTGCACCATTTTGCGCTGCTTGCGGGCTATGGCGCGGAAGCGATCCATCCGTATCTCGCGCTCGAGTCCCTGCTCAACATGCAGGACCTGTTGCCCGCCGGCGTCGACGGCGGCAAGGCGATCAGGAATTTCGTCAAGGCGATCGGCAAGGGGCTGCTGAAAGTCATGTCCAAGATGGGAATTTCTACCTACATGTCCTACACCGGCGCGCAGATTTTCGAGGCGGTGGGCCTGTCACGCGAACTGGTCGACAAGTATTTCACCGGCACCGCGTCCAACGTCGAGGGCATCGGCCTGTTCGAGGTGGCCGAGGAGAAGATACGCCTGCATCGCCAGGCGTTCGGCACCGACCCGGTGCTGGCCAATGCGCTCGATGCGGGCGGCGAATATGCATTCCGCGTCCGTGGCGAAGAGCACATGTGGACGCCGGACGCGATCGCCAAACTGCAGCACGCGACGCGCCAGTCGAGCTTCGACACCTACAAGGAATACGCGCGCATCATCAACGACCAATCCAAGCGCCACATGACCTTTCGCGGCCTGTTCGAGTTCAAGTTCGGTGAGGTGCGGCCAATTCCCATCGAGGAAGTCGAACCGGCGAAGGAGATCGTCAAGCGCTTTGCCACCGGCGCCATGTCTCACGGTTCGATCTCGATTGAAGCGCATACCACGCTCGCGCTCGCGATGAATCGCATCGGCGGCAAATCCAACACTGGCGAGGGCGGCGAGGATCCGCTGCGCTACGCGCCGGCAAAGCCTGGCGAAACGCTCGCCTCGCGCCTCGGACGGCACAATGTCGAGCGCGACCTCGCGCTCAACGAGGGTGATTCGCTGCGCTCCAGGATCAAGCAGGTCGCCTCGTGCCGCTTCGGCGTCACCGCGGAGTATCTGGCGAGCGCCGATCAGATCCAGATCAAGAGGGCGCAGGGCGCCAAGCCCGGCGAGGGCGGACAACTGCCCGGCCACAAGGTGTCGGAGTACATCGCGCAAATCCGTTACTCGGTGCCGGGCGTGGGCCTGATTTCGCCGCCGCCGCATCACGACATCTACTCGATCGAGGATCTGGCGCAGCTGATTCACGACCTGAAGAACGCCAATCCCAGGGCCTCGATCAGCGTCAAGCTCGTCTCCGAGATCGGCGTCGGCACCGTCGCGGCGGGCGTGGCCAAGGCCAAGTCCGACCATGTCACCATCTCCGGCCACGACGGCGGCACCGGCGCTTCGCCCTGGTCTTCGATCAAGCACGCCGGCACGCCGTGGGAACTGGGCCTCGCGGAAACGCAGCAGACGCTGGTGCTGAACCGCTTGCGCGGCCGCATCGCGGTCCAGGTCGACGGCCAGATCAAGACCGGGCGCGACGTGGTCATCGGCGCCATGCTCGGCGCGGATGAATTCGGCTTCGCCACCGCGCCGCTGGTGGTCGAAGGCTGCATCATGATGCGCAAATGCCATCTCAACACCTGCCCGGTGGGCGTGGCCACGCAGGATCCGGTGCTGCGCCGCAAATTCCAGGGCAAGCCCGAGCACGTGGTCAACTTCTTTTTCTTCGTCGCCGAAGAGGCGCGCGAAATCATGGCCAGTCTGGGCGTGCGCAGCATGAACGAGCTCATCGGCCGCTCCGATCTGCTCGAAATGAAAAAGGGCATAGCCCACTGGAAGGCGAAGGGGCTGGATTTTTCGCGCATATTCCGCCAACCGCAGGTCGGCGCGGAGGTGGCGCGCTACCAGTGCGAGGAGCAGGATCACGGCCTCGCGGGCGCGCTCGATCACCGCCTGATCGAACTTGCCAAACCGGCGCTGGAGCACGGCGAGAAGATCGCGATCGACATGCCGATACGCAACATCAACCGTACCGTCGGCACCATGCTGTCGTGGGAAGTCGTGCGGCGCCATGGGCACGCCGGTTTACCCGAGGACAGCATACGCATTAAGTTTGCGGGCAGCGCCGGACAAAGCTTCGGCGCGTTTCTGGCGCGCGGAATCACGCTCGACCTGATCGGCGACACCAACGATTATTGCGGCAAAGGGCTCTCCGGCGGCCGCATCGCGGTGCAGCCCTCGGCCAAGTTTCGCGGCGATCCGTCGCAGAACATCATCGTCGGCAACACGGTTTTGTACGGCGCGATCGCGGGCGAGGCCTATTTCCGCGGTGTCGCTGGCGAGCGTTTCGCGGTGCGCAACTCGGGCGCAAGCACGGTGGTCGAAGGCACGGGCGACCATGGTTGCGAGTACATGACCGGCGGCACCGTGGTGGTGTTGGGAACGACTGGGCGCAATTTTGCCGCCGGTATGTCCGGCGGCATCGCCTACGTGCTCGACGAGGACGGAACCTTTGTCCAGCGCTGCAACGCGTCCATGGTGCAACTCGAGCCGGTGCTCGCCGAAGCGGAGCAGGAGGGCAAGCTCGCGCGCGCCCTGTGGCATCAGGGGCGGGCCGACGAAGCCGTGCTCAAACGACTGGTCGAGAATCACGCCAGATACACCGGCAGCGCGCAGGCGAAAAAGGTGCTCGACGCCTGGACGCAATACCGCAGCAAGTTCGTCAAGATATTCCCGCATGAGTACCGGCGCGCGCTCGGCGACCTCGCCGCCAAGGGCGGCAAGATCGCCGCCTGAACCGGAACCGCGCCGTCCTCAGAGTACGCACAGGACTTCGAGGGCAATTTGCGGTCGCGGCGCTCGCACGCCACACTCCGCGCGAAAATGCATCTGAACATTGGGCTAAGGTAAATGGGCAAGATCACCGGTTTCATGGAATTCCAGCGGCTGCAGGAGGCGAGCGAAGCCCCCGCGGCGCGCAAGAAGCATTACCACGAGTTTGTGCTGCACCTCTCCGATCAGGAGGCGGCGGTGCAGGGGGCGCGCTGCATGGACTGCGGCACGCCGTTCTGCATGAGCGGCTGCACGGTCAACAACATTATTCCGGACTGGAACGACCTGGTCTACAAGCAGAACTGGCGCCAGGCGCTGGAGACGCTGCATTCCACCAATAATTTTCCCGAATTCACCGGCCGCGTTTGTCCCGCGCCATGCGAAGCGGCCTGCACGCTCAACATCAACAACGATCCCGTCTGGATCAAATCGATCGAGCATGCCATCGTCGACAAGGGCTGGGAGATGGGCTGGGTGCTGCCGCTGCCGCCTGCGCGCAGGAGCGGCAAGCGGGTGGCGATAGTCGGTTCGGGTCCGGCTGGCCTCGCCTGTGCGCAACAGCTGGCGCGTGCCGGGCACGATGTGGTGCTGTACGAGAAGAACGACCGCATCGGCGGCTTGTTGCGCTATGGCATTCCCGACTTCAAGATGGAAAAACGGCTGATCGACCGGCGCGTGGAGCAGATGCGCGCCGAGGGCGTGGAGTTCAGGGTTAGCCAGCCCGTGGGCGGCCGCGGCGCGAACGCAGTTCCGGCAAAACGACTGCTGCAGGAATTCGACGCCGTCGTCGTGGCGGGCGGCGCGGAGCATCCGCGCGATCTGCCGGTCCCGGGGCGCGAACTCGACGGCGTGCATTTCGCCATGGAATTCCTGCCGCAGCAAAACAGGGTCGTGGCCGGCGACAAGGTTGCGCGGCAAATCACGGCGGCCGGCAAGCACGTGGTGGTGATCGGCGGCGGCGACACCGGCTCCGACTGCGTCGGCACGTCCAATCGCCAGGGCGCGCTATCGGTGACCCAGTTTGAACTTCTGCCGCAGCCGCCGGCACAGGAAGACAAGACCCTGGTCTGGCCCGACTGGCCGATCAAGCTGCGCACTTCCAGTTCGCAGGAAGAAGGCTGCGAGCGCGACTGGTCCGTGGCGACCAAACGCTTCGAGGGCGCGAACGGCAAGGTAAAAAAGCTGGTCGCCGTTCGACTCGCGTGGAAGGACGGCAAAATGGCCGAAGTCCCCGGCAGCGAATTCGAGCTGCAGGCGGATCTGGTGCTGCTCGCGATGGGCTTTCTCGGCCCGGTACGAACGGGATTGATCGACGAACTGGGCCTGGATCAGGATGCGCGCAGCAACGTCAAGGCGTCGACCGACGGCGCGCTGTGCTACCAGACCTCGGACACCAAGGTGTTCGCTGCGGGCGACATGCGCCGCGGCCAATCGCTGGTGGTGTGGGCGATACGCGAAGGGCGCCAATGCGCGCGCGCGGTGGACGAATTCCTGATGGGGACGTCCGAGTTGCCGCGCTGACTCTTTGATCCCCTTGCGGGAGCTGAGGAGTTTTTACTTCCAGGTGCGTACAGCCGGTCACGCACACAATAAAAAACGGGCATCCAAATGATGCCCGTTTTCCTCAACCCGTTCCTGTGGTTTCAGTTATTGACAGTAAACGTTTGGGTAGTCGTAACAGGAGAATTTACCCCGCCTGGTGTTGTGACCGTTACCGTGAGGAAGCCGGAAGGCGTCGGGTCAGTGCATGTAGCCGGCGGACCCGCCGTT
>DAIDTN010000103.1 GCA_027457185.1 Burkholderiales bacterium
GCACCGAATACATCCCAGGGCGTTTCGATCGCGACCGGCCGCGGGCGGCCGCTGGTGAGCTGCTTGAACGCTTCGCCCACCACTGCCGCAGCCTCGGTCGGATGATTGATGCGCTCGGACCATTTGGTCAGCCCGCGCAGGATCGCGAGCTGATCGGGTAGTTCGTGCAGGATGCCGCGGCCGCGGCCGATGTGATACGACTGGATATTGCCGGTGACGCACAATACCGCGGCATTGGCGCCGTAGGCGGTGCATAGCGCCGCGCCGGCGTTGAGCACGCCCGGCCCGGGCACGACGGTAAACGCGCCGACGCGGCCGGTGGACTTGGCGTAGCCGTAGGCCATGTAACCGGCACCCTGCTCGTGTCGGGTGACGATGAAGCGGATTTTGTCGCGCTGCTCGTACAGCGCATCGATGAAGTCGTAGGTGTGCGCGCCCGGGATGCCGAAGATGGTGTCGATGCCATTCTTCACCAGCGATCGGGCAATCGCCTGGCCGGTGCTCAGTCGTTCTGCGTCGCTCATGCGAAGGCTCTCCATTGGCGTTGCGGCGTCGAGCGGCCCAGGCGCATCGCGCCCCCGCTGAAGCCGTTCATTATGCCGCGACGGTACCACGCGCGCGGCCGGTTTACTTGGCCCGGGGGCGCCGGCCGCAAGCTTGCCGGCCGGCGGGGCGTGTATGTGGTCGAATCGGAGCAGATTGCCTGAGGGCGTCGTCATGGCCCCGACGCGCGCACGCACTTTCGCCCGAGGACTTCCCCGGCGGCGGTTTTTGCCGGAACCGGCTAGCGTATGTGCTTGCGCCTTTGCGCTTCGGACACGAACTCTTCCAGATCGGGATCCAGCGCATTGCGGGAGGAGACAATGCCGATCGGCTTGCCGTTCTCGATCACCGGCAGGTGGCGAAAGCCGTTCTCGTGCATCATCAGCAGCGCGTAGCCGAATGTCTTGTCCGGATCCACGGTCCGCGGCGCGGCCGTCATCACCTCGGACAGCGCGGTGGTGTGTGCGTCACGCCCTTTTGCGATAACGCGGAATACCGCATCGCGCTCGGTAAAGATTCCTGTCAGGTGCCCGTCTTCGACAATCATAACCGCGCCGACATTGCGTTTCGCCATCAACTTTGCCGCCTCGTCGACGGTGGTGTCCGGCGCAGCAGTGACAAACTTCTTTTGCTCCATCACGCTTCTGATACGTTGACTGAACATGATGCACTCCCGGCCCGGCATCGAAATGTGCGCAAGATCGCAGGCAAGCCGGCTTATCGGTCGCACATCGGTACCAGCCAAAACCGATCCGCAATATATCGATTAGCTGCTTGCGGTCCCACGCGAGTAGTGGATGCTACCGAGTTTGCAGGCTGCCAGCTTGACCTAGGTCAAACGGCCGCGTCGGCGCCGGTTGCGCTAAATGATGCTGGCGCCGCCGTCGACGGCGACGATCTGGCCGGTGATGTGGGCGGAGGCGTCGGACGCAAACAGCGTCGCCAGGCCCTTCAGGTCCTCCTCGCCGCCGAGGCGGGCGAGCGGCGTCTGCGCAATCGTGGCGTCGCCGATCTGTCCCAGGATCCAGTGCGTCATTTTCGACGGAAAGAAGCCCGGCGCGATCGCATTTACGGTGATGTTGTACTGCCCCCATTCGGCGGCGAGCGCGCGCGTCAGGTTTACCACCGCACCCTTGCTGGTGTTGTAGGCAAGTGACTTTTGGATGCGCGCGTCGTTGCCGAGCAGTCCGGCAATGGAGGCGATATTGACGATGCGGCCGTAGCGGCGCGGGATCATCGACAGCTTGCCTACGAACTGAGTGGTCAGAAACAGGCCGGTAACATTGAGGTTCATGACCTTTTCCCAGGCCTCGAGCGGGTGTTCCTCGGCGGGCGCGCCCCAGGTGGTGCCGGCGTTGTTGACCAGGACATCGATCTGCCCGTAGTGCTTTACGATTTTTTCGATCACCGGCTTGATGCTGGCGGCCTGGCTGTGGTCGCAGGGCAGGGTGAGCACTTCGAAGTGCAGGTGCTGCAGATGCTCCTTGGCCTGCGCCAGTTCTTCCGGCTTGCGCGCGGTCAGTGCGAGCTTTGCGCCCATTTCGCCGAGCGCTTCGGCAATCTGCAGCCCCAGACCGCGCGAGCCGCCGGTGACCAGCGCCACCTTGCCGGTCAAATCAAACAGTTTTTTAACGCTCATTGCTTCACTCCCAAAACGTACAGAATGAATTCGAGGTCGCGGCGGGATAGGATCCTGGATTGCATCTGGGGACGCTTGGGCGAGGCCGCGGTCGCGCTATTCGATGATCGCCACTACTTCGCCTTCACCCACCACCTCGCCTTCCTTGAAGTAGATTTCGATTACGGTGCCCGCGCGCGGGGCGGTCACCGGAATTTCCATTTTCATCGACTCGAGGATCAGCACGGTATCGTCCTGCGCCACCTTGGTGCCGGCAGGCGCTTCGATTTTCCACACCTTGCCGGCGATGTCGCTGACTACTTTCGTGCTTGCCATAGGTATCCTCAGGCGACTTCGAACAAGCCGGCCGCGCCCTGGCCGCCGCCGATGCACATGGTGACGACGACGTATTTGGCGCCGCGGCGCTTGCCCTCGATCAAGGCGTGGCCGGTGAGCCTTGCGCCGGACATGCCGTAGGGATGGCCGACGGCGATGGCGCCGCCGTTGACGTTGAGGCGGTCATCGGGAAGGCCGAGCTTGTCGCGGCAGTAGATCACCTGCACCGCAAACGCCTCGTTCAGTTCCCACAGGCCGACGTCTTCGAGCTTGATGCCGGTGCGCTTGAGCAATTTCGGGATGGCGAACACCGGGCCTATGCCCATTTCATCGGGTTCGCAGCCGGCCACGGCGAAGCCGCGGAATATGCCCAGTGGTTTGAGGCCCTTCTTTTCCGCCAGCTTGGCATTCATTATCACTGCGGCCGAAGCGCCGTCGGAGAACTGGCTCGCGTTGCCGGCGGAGATCACGCCGTCCGGGAACACCGGTTTGATCTTCGACACGCCCTCGTAGGTGGTGTCGGCGCGGATGCCCTCGTCTTTGCTTAAGGTCACTTCGCGGGTCAATAGCATGCCGGTGGCTTTGTCGCCCACGCCCATGATGGTGGCGAAGGGCACGATCTCGTCGTCGAATTTACCTTCGGCCTGCGCCTTGGCCGCTCGCTGCTGGCTGCGCGCGCCGTATTCGTCCTGTTTTTCACGCGGAATTTTGTAGCGTTTGGCCACCTGCTCGGCGGTTTGCAGCATGGTCCAGTAGATCTCCGGTTTGTTCTGCGTCAGCCATACCTCGTGGATCATGTGCCGGTTGGATTCGTTCTGTACGCAGGAGATCGCCTCCAGTCCGCCGGCCACGAATACGTCGGCTTCGCCGGCGATGATGCGCTGCGAGGCCATGGCGATGGTCTGCAGGCCGGAGGAGCAGAAGCGGTTTACCGTGGCGCCGGCGGTGGTCACCGGGCAGCCGGCGCGCAGCGCGATCTGACGGGCGATGTTGGCGCCGGTCGCCCCTTCCGGGGTGGCGCAGCCCATGAGCACGTCCTCGACTTCAGCCGGGTCGATCTTGGCGCGCTCGATCGCGTGCTTGACCACGTGCCCGCCCATGCTGGCGCCGTGGGTCATGTTGAGGGCACCGCGCCAGGATTTGGCGAGGCCGGTGCGTGCGGTGGAAACGATAACAGCGTCGGTCATGATGATCTCCTGAAATTGCGCTTACCGCATATTAGTTAAAGGTCTTGCCTTTCCTGGCGAG
Organism: Burkholderiales bacterium; assembly: GCA_027457185.1. GTDB lineage: Bacteria > Pseudomonadota > Gammaproteobacteria > Burkholderiales > SG8-39 > 2-12-FULL-64-23. Next base: position 3,746 of record DAIDTN010000103.1, read on the forward strand.
CTTGGTCAGCAGCGGCGCCGGCTTCCAGAACTCGCCGTGACGGCCCTTGGCATATTTCTTCATCGCCGTGACCACATTGGGCAGGCCTACGGTGTCGGCATAGAACATCGGCCCGCCGCGGTGCAGCGGGAAGCCATAGCCGGTGAGATACACCATGTCGATGTCCGAGGCCCGTTGCGCGATGCCTTCCTCGAGGATGCGCGCGGCTTCATTCACCATCGAATACACCAGGCGCTCGACGATCTCCTGGTCGCTGATCTTGCGCCGCCTTACCTTGATGTCGGTGGAGTGCTTGATGATCATGTCGTTGACGAGTTGCGACAGATAGGGCTTGCGGTCGCCCGGCTTGTAGTCGTACCAGCCGGCGCCGGTCTTCTGGCCGTAGCGGCCCATTTCGCACAGCAGGTCGGCGGTCTTGGAATATTTCATGTCCGGGCGCTCGACGTAGCGGCGCTTGCGGATGGCCCAGCCGATGTCGTTGCCGGCCATGTCGCCCATGCGGAACGGGCCCATGGCAAAGCCGAATTTCTCGATCGCCTTGTCCACCTGCTCCGGCAGGCAGCCTTCCTCGAGCAGGAATCCCGCCTGGCGCGAATACTGCTCTATCATGCGGTTGCCGATGAAGCCGTCGCATACGCCAGAGACCACGCCGGTTTTCTTGATCTTCTTGGACAGCGTCATGGTGGTGGCGAGCACGTCCTTGGCAGTCTTTTCCCCGCGCACGATTTCCAGCAGCTTCATCACATTGGCCGGGCTGAAGAAATGCGTGCCGATCACGTCCTGCGGGCGCTTGGTGAACGACGCAATCTTGTTCAGGTCCAGCGTGGACGTGTTGGAGGCGAGGATCGCGCCGGGCTTCATCACCTGGTCCAGTTTGTTGAACACCTTCTCCTTCACCCCCATCTCCTCGAACACCGCCTCGATCACGATGTCGGCATCCTTGATGTCGTCGTAGGACAGGGTGCCGGTGATCAGGCCCATGCGTTCGTCGAATTTCTGCTGGGTGAGCTTGCCTTTCTTCATGGTGTTCTCGTAGTTCCTGCGCACCGTGGCCAGGCCCTTGTCCAGCGCTTCCTGCTTCATCTCCAGCACCTTGACCGGGATGCCGGCATTGGCGAAGTTCATGGCGATGCCGCCGCCCATGGTGCCGGCGCCGATGATCGCAGCCGATTTGATCGGCCGTTTGGGCGTGTCGTCAGGCACGTCCGGGATCTTCGACGCTGCACGCTCGCCGAAGAAGAAATGGCGCAGCGCCTTGCTTTCGGTGGTCTGCATCAGCGCGAGGAAATTCTCGCGCTCGAACTTCAGGCCGTCGTCGAATTTCATGCTCGCGCTGGCGGCGACGCAGTCGACGCACTTCAGCGGCGCCGGGAAATTCTTCGACATCGCGCCGACGGTGTTGCGCGCGAACTGGAAGAAGGCCTCGTGGTTGGGATAGTCGACCTTGATGTCGCGCACCTTGGGCAGCGGCCGGACAGCGGCCACTTTTTCGGCGAAGGCAATCGCGCCCGTCATCAGGTCGCCCTCGATCATCTGGTCGAACAGTTTCGTGCCGGCGAGCTTTTCCGATGGCACCGGATTGCCGGAAACGATCATGTTGAGCGCGGTTTCCACCCCGACCACCCGCGGCAGCCGCTGTGTACCTCCCGCGCCGGGGAGCAGACCCAGCTTCACTTCGGGCAGCGCAATCTGCGCACCGGGCGACGCCACGCGGTAGTGGCAGGCGAGCGCGAGTTCCAGGCCGCCGCCCATCGCCACCGAGTGAACTGCGGCGATCACCGGTTTGTCGGCCGCCTCGATGGTTGCGATAACCGTGTGCAGATTCGGCTCGAGCGTGGTCTTGGGCGTGTTGAATTCCTTGATGTCGGCGCCGCCGGAGAAGGCCCTGCCCGCGCCGGTAATTACGATGGCCTTGACCGCTCTTTTCGCCAGGGCTTTCTTCAGCCCGTCGAAAATGCCTGCGCGGGTTGCGTAGCCGAGGCCGTTGACCGGCGGGTTGTTCAGGGTGATGACGGCGATACTGCCTTTGACTTCGTAGTTTGCACTCATGGAAACTCCTGAGAAAAAACCTGAACCGCGTGGGGTGCGAAGGGCAAGGAGAAAACCGGGCAGAACCCGCCGCGTCCTTTACGTCCTCAGCAGTGAATTGCCTTGTTCACGACCCGGAGGTCATACCTCGAGCCACTCCTTGCGGATTGTACTATTTTGTCGCAGCTCCTGCGGCGTGCCCTCGAATACGATGCGGCCGTGGCCCATCACATACAGGCGCTGCGAAATATTGAGCGCGATCGCGAGCTTCTGCTCCACCAGCAGGATGGATACGCCGCGGTTCTTGATTTCCTTGAACAGCTCCGCCAGCAGCTCGACGACCTTCGGCGCCAGTCCCTCGGTGGGCTCGTCGATCATGATCAGGTCGGGATCGCCCATGAGGGTGCGGCACAAGGTCAGCATCTGCTGCTCGCCGCCGGAGATCATGCCGGCCTGGACCCGCGCGCGCTCCTCGAGACGCGGAAACAGGCGGTACATGTCTGCAAGGCTCCAGCGCCCGGACTTGTCGGGCTTGCTGCTCTTCATGCCGAGGAGCAGATTTTGCTCCACCGTGAGCGCCGGAAAAATGTCGCGGCTCTCCGGTACATAGCCCAGGCCTTTGTGCGCGATCTGGTAGGCCTTGAGCCCCAGCATCTGCTCGTTCTTGAAGAGCACCGAACCCGCCGCATCCACCTGGCCCATGATGGCCTTGATGGTGGTGGAGCGACCGACGCCGTTCCTGCCCAGCAGGCTGACGATTTCGCCCCGGCCCACCTGCAGATGCACCCCGTGCAGGATGTGACTCTTGCCGTAGTAGGCGTGCAGGTCCTCGACCTGGAGCATCAGTGCGCCTCCGTGCCGAGGTACGCTTCCTGTACGGCCTGGTTGCCGCGGATGTTCTCCGGTTTGTCGCTGGCGATAAGCTCGCCGTACACCAGCACCGATATCCGGTCGGCGAGATCGAATATTACGCCCATGTCGTGCTCGACCATGATCAGGGTTTTGCCCTGGCTCACCTTGCGAATCAGTTCGACCGCGTCGGCGGTCTCGGTGCGGCTCATGCCGGCCGTGGGTTCGTCGAGCAGAATCACCCCGGCACCGCCGGCGATGGTGATGCCGATTTCCAGCGCGCGCTGCTCGGCGTAGGAAAGCACGCCGGCCGGCGTGTCGCGGCGTCCTTTCAGCCCGATCGCTTCCATCACCTCTTCGGCGCTGCGATTGGCGTCCTTCAGTTCTTTGAGCTGGTGCCAGAACGAGTACTTGTAGCCGAGCGACCAGAGCACCGCGCAGCGCAGGTTCTCGAACACCGACATGCGCTGGAAGATATTGGTGATCTGAAAGCTGCGCGACAGGCCCTTGCGGTTGATCTCGAACGGCTTCAGGCCGGTAATGCTGTCGCCGTTGAGCAGAATTTTTCCTCCCGATACCGGGTAGCGCCCGCTGATCAGATTGAACAGGGTGGATTTGCCCGCGCCGTTGGGGCCGATGAGCGCGTGGCGTTCGCCCTGGGCAATGGCAAGATCGACGCCGCGGATGATCGCAGTATTGCCGAAGGATTTGCTCACCGCTTTCAGCTCGAGGGCGTGCGCGTTCATGCCCTGGCCTGCAGCAATTCGGTCTGGATCTCGCCCCAGACCCGCGCCACGCGCTGGCGCGCCAGGTTGAACAGTATGCCGCCGACGATCCACAGTCCGACCGCCACGGCCCAGGGCAACGCCTTAGCGCAGTCGAAATTGACGCCGAACAGATTCATCACCGTGCCGTTCGCGCTGTTCTCCGAGAGCTGGTAGGTCATCTCCACCGTGAGGATCAGCGCGGCGAGCAGCACCAGGCCGCTCGCGCCGGCGGCGAGATAGTGCGGCGCGATGCGCCAGAAGCGTTTGCGCGCAATCAACTGGAGCTGCATCACGATGATGCTGGCGATGCCGCCGGGCGCATACATCACCATCAGCACGAAGAACAGACCGAGATAGAACTGCCAGGCATTGGTATAGTTTGAAAGCGCCACCGCGAAGAAACTGAAAACCACCGCGCCGAGAATCGGTCCGAAGAAGAAGCCGATGCCGCCGATGAACGTCGCGAGCAATACGCCGCCCGAGGCCGACAGGCTCACGACGTCGGGCGTGACGATCTCGAAGTTGATCGTGCTCAGGCCGCCGGAGATGCCGGCGAAGAAAGCAGAGATGATCAAGGTGAACCAGCGCACGCGCTGCGTGTCGTAGCCGATGAATTCGGCGCGTTCGGGGTTGTCGCGCACCGCATTGGCGATGCGTCCCAGCGGCGTGTGCGACCAGGCGTACATCAATGCCATGGACACGAGGCACCAGACTGCGATCAGGTAGTAGACCTGCACCCCCGGGCCGTAGGTGATGCCGAGAAAAGGCTTGCCGATCACTCGATCGGTGCTGACGCCTTGTTCGCCGCCGAAAAAAGCGCGAGACATCGTCGCCCAGGTATCTACCAGCACGGCGATGCCGAGCGTGATCATGGCAAAGGTGGTGCCGGCGCGCTTGGTCGTGACATAGCCGAAAAGCACGCCGAAAAAGGCACCCCCGAGCCCGCCGACCAGCGGCAGCAACGACAGCGGCATCCAGATCTTGCCGGCGCCGGCGAGATTGAGGATGTGCACCGCGACGTAGGCGCCGAGCCCGGAGTAGACCGCATGTCCGAAAGAAAGCATGCCGCCCTGCCCGAGCAGCATGTTGTAGGACAGCGCGAAGACGATCATGATACCCATCTGCGACATGAGCGTGATCGCATAGCCCTGGGTGAAAATCTGCGGCAGCACCACCATGACCAGGGCGGTCAGCCCCCAGGTCAGCCAGCGCCCGAGATTGAACGGCCGGTAGCGCAGTTTCGACGGGACGCCGGCCATCAGTCCGCTCTCGTTCCGAGCAGCCCTTTGGGCCGGAAAATCAGCATCAGCACCAGCAGCAGGTAGGGCAAGGTCGGCGCAACCGCCGAGAGCTGCAGCTTCAACAGCGAATACAAGGGCGTGTGCGCGTTCACCGCGACGCCGAGTGCGTCGAGGAGGCCGCCGAGCGACCAGTCGAGGCCGATGGCGAAGCTCTGGATCAAGCCGATGAGCAGCGAGGCGAGGAAGGAGCCGGCGAGAGAGACCATGCCGCCGACCACGACGACTACGAACATGATCGGCACGAGCGAGTCGGCCATTGACGGGCTGGTAATGAAAGCCACGCCGCCGATTACGCCGGCGAGCCCCGCGAGGGCGGTGCCGCCGCCGAATACCAGCATGAACACGCGTGGCACGTTGTGGCCCAGGGCTTCCGCCATGTGCGGATGGGTCAGCGCCGCCTGGATCACCAGGCCGATGCGGGTGCGCGTGACCAGCAGGTAGACCGCCAGCAGCATCAGCAGCGCGACCAGCATCATGAAGCCGCGCATTTTGGGGAACTCGGTTGCGTACACCGTGAACAGGGGACCGTGGAGGGCTGCCGGCACGCGGAAGGGGACCGCGGTGAGACCCCAGCCCACCTTCACGATTTCATCGATCAGATAGGCGAGGCCGAACGTGAACAGCAGTTCAGCGACGTGCCCATACGGGTGCACGGTGCGCAGGCCGTAGCGCTCGACAAGCGCCCCGAGCAGACCGACCACCAGCGGCGCGAGGATCAAGGCGGGAAAGAAGCCGATCTTGAGGCCGAGCGAGTAGGCGGCATAGGCGCCCATCATATAAAAGGCGGCGTGGGCGAAATTGAGCACGCCCATCAGGCTGAAGATCAGCGTGAGCCCCGAGGACAGCATGAACAGCAGCAGCCCGTAGGACACGCCGTTCAACAGGGAGATGACAAAGAATTCCATAGTGGCGATGTAGGCAGACGAAGCGAAGGCCGGGCGAGCCCGGCCTTCTTTCTTCAAGCCCGGCGCATCGAGATCGAGGCCGGGCAAACCCGATCAGCTCACGGCCGCTTCATCTGGCACGACGTGGGCAGGGTGCCGACGTAGGCCGGAATTTCCGCTACTGTCTCCCAGCCGTAGCCGGTATTTTCCTGGTCGAATTTGACCGTCGTGCCGTTGACCTTGACCCACTTGCCGATAATCAACTCCTGCTGATTCTGGTGGTCGGTCTTACGCATCTCTTCCTGGCCGTTGAGGCTCTGGATCTTCATGCCCTCCATCGCCTCGGCCACTTTGACCGGGTCGGTGGACTTGGTTTGCTTGAAAGCATCGGCCAGATACTTGATGCCGCTGTAGCTCGCCATCGTATAGTAGTCGTCTTTGTATTTCTTCTTGAAACCCTTGACGATGTCGGCGCCGGCGAATTTCTTGTTGTTAGGGTTCCAGTAGGCGACTTCAAAGACATGGTCTGCTCCGGCTGAGCCCATCGCCGTCGGCACGCCTGTGGTGCCCGCGTAGAAGGTGTAGAAATTGGCCTTGAGCCCGGCGTCATGAGCCGCCTTGATCAGCAGCGCGAGGTCGCTGCCCCAGTTGCCGGTGATCACGGTGTCGGCTCCCGCGGCCATGATCTTGGCGACATAGGGCGAGAAATCCTTCACCCGCGCGAGCGGATGGAAATCATCGCCGACGATCTGGATGTCGGGGCGCATGCGCGCGAGGTCTTCCTTCGCGGCTTTGGCCACATCGTGGCCGAAGACGTAGTCTTGATTGATCAGGTAGACCTTCTTGATATTCTTGTCCTTCGCCAGGTACGAAGTCAGGGCCTCCATTTTCATGTCCACGTCTGCGTCCAGCGCGAAGTGCCAGAAGCTGCAATTGCCGTTGGTCAGGAGAGGGTCGATCGCGGCGTAATTGAGGTACAGGATTTCCTTGCCGGGATTGCGCTCGTTATATTGGGTCACCGCGTGAGACAGCGCCAGTGCCACGGAGGAACCGTCGCCCTGTACGATGTAGCGGATACCCTGGTCCTCCACGCGCTTCAGCACGTTCAGCGTCTCCTGCGGCGAGAGTTTGTTGTCGTAGGGGACGATTTCAAATTTCAGCTTGCCGGCCCAGTGCTCCTGGTTGGCGACCTCGGCGATCCACTGCCAGCTGTGCATGTTGTTCACGCCGACCGGACCGAGGAAACCGGACAGCGGGTCGGTGAAGGCGATCTTCACCGTTTGCGCGTGAGCGTAACCTGCAAAGAGGCTCGATGACAAAAGCAGAGCCCCGAAGGCACGTTTGAGATTGAACATGCTTCCTCCTATGTTGTTGATGTAAGCCCCGACAGGGGAACGACGGCTGATTTTACTGCTGGAATTCTGCATTGCTCGTCCCGCTCGTCGCAGAAGCATAATCCAAGAGGCGAAGGAACGGTAACGTGTAGTATCCGTTTGCAGGGTACAGGACATTTTGACCCAGATCAAACGTACTTCGATGCGCTGATCGTCGACTCGATCAGGCGTATTTGACGCACGCCGCGGGGAGCCCGCGCCGGCTGGTCCGGCTTGATCTCCAGCCTCGATTGACACCGATTCTGCGGCAGGGTAACTTGCGCCGTCTGTCGAGATTTTCTGTTTTCATCGGAGAAAAACCATGCTGCGCGGCCTGATCCAGGATGTTCCCCTGCTGATTTCTTCGCTTATCACCCACGCCAGCCGCCACCATGGCGATACCGAAATCGTGTCGCGCACGGTGGAGGGCCCGGCCGCGGACGGCTCCGGCGGCATACACCGCTACACCTACCGCGATGCGCACAAACGCTCGCGCCAGCTGGCGCAGGCGCTCGCCCGGCTGGGCGTGAAGGAGGGCGACCGCGTCGGCACGCTCGCCTGGAACGGCTACCGCCATTTCGAGGCCTTCTACGGCATCTCCGGCATGGGCGCGGTCATGCACACCGTCAATCCGCGCCTGTTCCCGGAACAGCTGGTCTATATCATCAACCATGCCGAGGACGGCTACATGCTGTTCGACCTCACTTTCGCCCCGCTGGTGGAGAAGCTCGCCCCAGTATGCAAGGGGGTGAAGGGCTGGATCGCGATGACCGACCGTGCCCATATGCCCAAGATCAAGCTGCCCAATCTGCTTTGTTACGAGGAACTGGTCGCGGCGGAAAACGGCAATTACGAGTGGCCGCAGCTGGACGAGTACACGGCATGCTCCCTGTGCTATACCTCGGGCACCACCGGCAATCCCAAGGGCGTGCTGTACTCGCACCGCTCGACCTTGATCCATGCGTTTGCCGCGGCGTCGCCGGACGCGCTCAATGTTTCCATGCGCGACGTGATGCTGCCGGTGGTGCCGATGTTCCATGCCAACGCCTGGAGCCTGCCCTACACCTGCGCCATGGTCGGGGCAAAACTGGTATTCCCCGGCGCGGGGCTGGACGGCAAGAGCCTGTACGAATTGTTCGAGGCGGAGAAGGTCACGGTGTCGGCGGGCGTGCCTACGGTTTGGCTGGCGCTGCTGCTGTACACGGCGCAGAACAAGCTCAAGTTCAGCACCATGAACCGGACGGTGATCGGCGGCTCGGCCGCGCCTGCAGCCATGATCAGGACGTTCCAGGAAGAATACGGGGTGCAGGTGCTGCACGCCTGGGGCATGACCGAAATGAGCCCGCTCGGAACGGTATGCACGCTCAAGGCCAAGCACTTGAACCTGTCGAAAGAGCAGAAACTCGCGATCCAGTCCAAGCAGGGTCACAACATCTACGGCGCGGACATGAAGATCGTCGACGGAGAAGGCAAGGAACTGCCCTGGGACGGCAAGGTGTTCGGCGACCTGCTGGTGCGCGGCCCGTGGATCACCAGCAGTTATTTCAAGGGCGAGGGCGGCGACCCGCTGCGGGTGGACGAGCATGGCCTGGGCTGGTTCCCGACCGGCGACGTCGCCACGATAGACCCCGACGGTTTCATGCAGATCACCGACCGCTCCAAGGACGTGATCAAGACCGGCGGCGAATGGATCAGCACCATCGAGCTGGAGAACATCGCCATCGGCCATGCGGCGGTGGCGGAGGCAGCGGTGATCGGTTGCTTCCATCCGAAGTGGGACGAGCGGCCGCTCCTGATCGTGGTGAAAAAACCCGGTGCCGAGGTCACGCGCGAGGAGCTGCTCAAATTCTACGAGGGCAAGATCGCGAAGTGGTGGATGCCCGACGACGTGGTGTTCGTCGAGCAGCTGCCGCACACCGCCACCGGCAAGCTGCTGAAGACCAAACTGCGCGAGGATTTCAAGGGGCACAAGCTGCCGACGGCCTGACTGCCTGAGAAACAGGGGACAGACCACGGTTTCCACGAAGCTGCTAGATCAGGGATGCGATGGATCAGATCATTACGGAGAAGCGTGACGGCATCCTGCGCATCGAGATCAATCGTCCGGACAAGAGAAACGCGCTGACCGCGGCGATGTACCAGGCGATGGCCGACGCGCTGAATGCGGCGGAAGCCGACAGCAAGGTGCGCGTGCTGCTGATTCACGGCAAATCCGATCTGTTCACCGCGGGCAACGATCTGCAGGACTTTCTCGACAATCGTCCGCGTGATGAAGACCGGCCGGCATTTCAGTTTCTACGCAATATCAGCCGTGCGCAAAAACCCATCGTCGCCGCGGTGGCCGGCGCGGCCGTCGGCATAGGCACGACCATGCTGCTGCACTGCGACCTGGTTTACGCGGCGCCGAGCGCGCGCCTGCGGTTGCCGTTCGTCAATCTGGGGCTGGTGCCCGAAGCGGCGTCCAGCCTGCTGCTGCCCGCGCTCGTCGGCTACCAGCGCGCGGCCGAGCTATTGTTGCTGGGCGAGTCCTTCAGCGCGCAGACGGCGAAGGACATCGGCCTGATCACCGCAGTGGTGCCCGAAGAGCTGCTGCTGGAGACCGCCTTGGCGCAGGCGAAAAAATTGGCGCAGAAGCCGGCCGTCGCGCTGCGCCTGACCAAGCAACTGATGAAGCGCGGCTTCCGCGCCGCGATGGCCGAGCAGATGGAACTGGAGATCGGTCACTACGGCGAGCTCCTTGGCGCGCCGGAGGCGAAGGAGGCATTCACCGCTTTTTTCGAGAAGCGCAAACCCGATTTTTCGAAGTTCGACTAAGTGCAAGCGCGGCACGCGCCGTTCTGTTGAGGAGTTTTATTGACCGCCATTCGCCACGACTACGCCAGCGTCAACGGGGTGCGCCTGCACTACGCCCATGCCGGGCAGGGGCCGCTGATCCTGTTCCTGCACGGTTTTCCCGAGTTCTGGTATTGCTGGGGAAAACAACTGGAGGATCTCGGCCGCGACCATCTCGCGGTGGCGCCCGATCTGCGTGGGTTCAACCTGTCGGACCGCCCCGCCGACGTGAAGCAGTACAAGGCGCGCATCCTGGTCGAGGACGTGCGCCAGTTGGCCGGGTACCTGGGGCAGGAGAAGTTCGTGCTGGTGGCGCACGACTGGGGCGGGGCGGTCGCATGGGCTTACGCCATGGCGCACCCGCAGACCCTGAGCAAACTCATCATCGTCAATTCGCCGCATCCGGCCATGTTCGCGCGCGAGCTCGCGCACAACCCGGCTCAAGCCGCAGCGAGCCAGTACATGAATCTGTTGCGGAGCGACAAAGCCGAGCGCGTGCTGTCCGAGAACAATTACGAACGGCTGGCGAAGATGACTTTGGAAGGCTGGGGCAGGGGCGCAGTCGATGCGGCGGAGCGGGACACTTATATCGAGGCCTGGTCGCAGCCGGGCGCGCTCACCGGCAGCCTCAATTACTACCGCGCTTCGCCGCTGTATCCGCCGGTCGGGGACGATCCGGGGGCGAAAGCCCTGCAGCTCGATCCCGCCGACTTCATGGTGCGCGTGCCCACGCTGGTGGTGTGGGGCATGCGCGACCAGGCGCTGCTGCCGGGAAATCTGGACGGGCTCGAGGCCTGCGTGCCCGATCTGCGCATCGAGCGCCTGCCCGGGGCCTCGCACTGGGTCATGCACGAACAGCCCGAGCGGCTGAACCGCCTGATCCGCGAATTCATCGGCGCCTGAATGACGCCTTCGCGCATGGACATCGTTGTCGATTTCGCCGATTGCGATCCGGCCCGGATCGTCTTCTACCCGCGCTATTTCGAATGGTTCGATCGCGCCACCGAAAGGATGTTCCGCTCGCGCGGCCTGCCCTGGGCGCAATTGTTTCCGCAATACCGGATGGCGGGCGTGGCGCTGGTCGATGCCAGCGCCAGTTTTCGCGGCCCGTCGCGGTTCGGCGATCAGATTACGCTGGAGAGCTGGATCGGCGAATGGCGCAGCAAGGTCTTCGTGGTCGAGCACCGGATACATAACAACGGTAATATCGTCGTCGAGGGGCGCGAAGTGAGAGTGTGGGGCCTGCGCGACCCGAATGATGCGGACGGGCTGAAAGCGGGTGTCATTCCCCCCGAGATCATCGCCCGCTTCGAGGATTGACGGCAGATCGGATGCGGAGACGAACCCCGCAGCACAGGAGAAAGCAATGGAAAATGTCTGGAACGCGAGAATGCCGCGCATCAACGAACCGGCGCCGGATTTTGCCGCCAGGACCACCCATGGTCCGCGCTCGCTGCAGGACTACCGCGGGAAATGGCTGATCCTGTTCTCGCATCCGGCGGATTTCACGCCGGTGTGCACCACCGAATTCCTGGCGTTCGCCGGATCCTATGACCGGTTCCGCAAGCTTGGCTGCGAGCTGCTAGGTCTATCCATCGACAGTACCTATTCGCATCTTGCCTGGGTTCGCAATATCAGGGAGAAATTCGGCGTGGAGATTCCGTTTCCCATCATCGACGATCTGTCGATGCGCGTTGCCCACGACTACGGCATGATCCAGCCCGGGGCGAGCGACACCTCGACCGTGCGCGCCACCTTCTTCATCGATCCGGAAGGCAAGTTGCGTGCGATGGTGTATTACCCGATGACCAACGGCCGATCGGTGGAGGAGTTCCTGCGGCTGCTCGAAGCGCTGCAAACCAGCGACCGGCACGGCGTTGCAACCCCGGAGGGCTGGCGTCCCGGCGATAAAGTAATGGTGCCGCCACCGGCCACGGCCAAGGACGCCGAGGCGAGGGCGCAGGCGGGTTACGAATACACCGACTGGTATTTTTCCAAGGCCGAGATCGCGAAATTCGCGCCGAAGAAAAAAAGGGCCGGAACGCGCTAGCCGCGCTCGCGGCGAGGACGGGAGCAGAGCGGGGAATCGGGCCGCGCCTGGGTTCGTCCGATTGGCGTCGACACGCCGCGCTGCCGCAGGCAGCGTATCAGTTGCAGACGGCGCTTATCTGCTGCAGGTCGGTGACGCCCTGGAGGACTTTTTCTATGCCGTCCTGTCTGAGCGTCAGCATGCCCGCGGCGAGGGCGGCGCGTTTCACTTCCGCGACGGGAGCCCTGGTCTGCAGCAGCCGTTTGGTCGCGGTGTCGGCCACCAGCAGTTCGTATATCCCGATCCTGCCTTGATACCCGGTCTTGTCGCAGTGCTCGCAGCCGCTCGCACGGAACAATGCAATTTTTCCGTCGGCACCGCCGTGGGCCGCGCTCCACGCCTTCAGCTGCTTGCGCGTATCGGCCGCGGTCTCGGTGCAGTATTGCAGCGCCAGTTCTTCGAGCTCCGCCGCGGTCGGCGCATACCTGGACTTGCAATGCGGGCATAGCCGCCGCGCCAGGCGCTCGGCCAGGACGCCGAGCAGCGCGTCGGCGAAGTTGAACGGATCCATGCCCAGGTCCAGCAGGCGCACGATGCTCTCCGCCGCGCTGTTGGTGTGCAGGGTCGACAGCACCAGGTGCCCGGTCAGCGATGCCTCGATGCCGATCTTGGCGGTTTCCGCATCGCGCATTTCGCCGACCATGATGATGTCGGGGTCGGCGCGCATGAAGCTGCGCATCGCCGCGGCAAACGTCCAGCCGATCTTCGAATTGACCTGAACCTGGCGCAAGCCGGACTGCGTGATTTCGATCGGATCCTCCGCGGTCCATATCTTGCGCTCAAAGGTATTCAGAAACGCGAGCAATGAATGCAGGGTGGTGGTCTTGCCGGATCCCGTCGGGCCGCAGACGAGGAACAGCCCGTGCGGCTTTGAAATAAGCCTTTTGATGGAATTCAGAACCCCGGTCTCCAAGCCCAGATCGTCCATGGGGACCGGTTTGGCCGCCGCAAGCACGCGCATGACGACATCTTCCAGGCCGCCTGTGGTGGGAACCGTCGCCACGCGCAGTTCCACCGACGCCGGACCGAAGCGGTGGAAGTCGATCTTGCCGTCCTGGGGTTTGCGGCGCTCCGTGATGTCGAGCCGGCTCATGATTTTTATTCTGGATATCACGGCGTTGCGGAATTGGGCGGGCAGATCAAGATAGTTCATCAGCGCCCCGTCTTTGCGAAAGCGCACGCGTGTGGTCTTGGGCCCGAGGTTCGCCTCGATATGGATGTCGGACGCTTTCTGCTCCACCGCATCGAGAATTATCCTGTTGACCAGACCCACCAGCGCGCTGTCGCTGCTCGCCGCCTGTTGCTCGGCGATATCCTGGTTGCCGCTCTCCGCCGTCAGCCGGGTGATCAGTTCATGTACTCCTGCTCCGGTTCGTGCCATCGGCTCGGCCGCCTGGGGCGCCAGCCTGCTGGTCTTTCTTCGGTCGATGACGGGCGGGCCGGCAGGCACGGCGTGCGGCGCGGCACCGTAGTGGCTCTCGATCGAGCTGGCGATGTCCTCCGCAGAGGCGGACACCGGCAGAATCTTCATCCGCGTGATTCCGCGCAACTCCTCCAGAACCCCGCTATCCATCGGATTTTCGATCGCCACGACGAGCGCCCCTTCCGCCTCGCACAGCGGCAGGACGCGGTAGCGGTGTGCGACCGCCGCCGGAATCCTGGCGAGAATGTCCAGGGGAATCCTGGTCTCGAGATCGACCCTGGGAATGCCTGACTTGCTCGCCAGCGCGCGGTTGATCGCCTGCTGGTCGACGATGCCCATTTTTTTCTGCAGGATCTGCCCGATCGGCATCGTGCGATCCAGGGCGTCGCTCCCCAGCGCCACGTCCAGTTCCGGCCGGGACATGTATCCCAGTTCGATCAGCGCTTCGCCCAGTCTCTGATTTGGGCGATTGCGCTTGAGTTCCAGCGCCGCGGCAAGCTGGTCCGGCGACACGACATTGTTTTGCGTGAGGTACTGGCCGAGCCGCTGCGAGCGCAGCATCGCCTGCAGGTTCAGTGCGGCTTTGACCGCTTCTGGCGAAACCGCTTGCTGATCGACCAGTACCTGCCCGATGGGCGCATCGATGCTGCAGGTTTTCGCCGCCTGTGCCGGCACGAAACAGCGGACGACATCGCCGTTTGCGTCCGGAAAATACAGGAACAGACCACACAGCGCGCTGATGTAGCCCAGGGTCACCCCCAGGAACACCTCGCCGTTTATCAGTTCCAGCCGGAACGAATAGCGTTCCGAACGCCGCAGTTCTTCGGTTTCAGCAGCGGTCGCAGTCGCCGGCAGCGTTTCGCGTCTCAGCACCAGAGCCCGCGGCAACTGCAATTTCAGCAGAACGGAAAACGGGATATTGACCGGTTCTCTCGCGCCGTTCGGATGAAACGTCAGCCGTGCCGCATCCGCCATGAAGTGGTGCAGCCGGCCACTTGCCTTTGTGCCGTCCCTGAAACTCAGCACGCACTCGGGCCGGCCCGAGCCGTCCTTCTCCCGCACGAACTCGAAATACGGCGGCGCGGGCCAGGTGAGTTCCTTTGCGGCCGCGGCTTCTGAGCGAGGCGGCGCAGTAATCGCCGCCCCGTCTCGCGCATGCGCGGATTGCGAGCGATTTCCTGCCCGTGATTGCGCGCCGATGACTGCCGCAGCGCGGCAGGCACTCTGTACTGCTTGAATTCGCAGCCCATTGTTGTTTCTGCGTTGGATTCCGCTTCGATCAGTGGCATTTCCGCGCTCTGCTATTCGACTTCGGCGTGGGAAAACCTGATTTGGCGCTGCCGCTTGCTCCCGCGAAGTAGCTAGTTTCGTCGCGCGGCATCGCCCGGGTGTTGATATTGATCATAAATCGGCCGGCACGGCCGGATCGAAGCTAATCCATCTCTTCCCACGTTTCGGCGCTGGCGCCGGCCAGCGCCCGCACCCGCTCCTCGTCCTGCGCGAACTCGGCAGCCGGCCCCTCATAGACGACCTTGCCGTTGTCCAGCACATAAGCGCGGTCGGCGATCTCGACGGCGGCACGCACGTTCTGTTCGACCAGCAGCACCGACATGCCTTCCTTGCGCATGGCGACGACGACATTGAACACATCCTGCACGATGATAGGCGCGAGTCCCTGGGAAGGCTCGTCGAGCAGCAGCAGCTTCGGATTGAGCAGCAGCGCCCTGGCGATTGCGAGCATCTCCTGTTCGCCGCCGGAGAGCTGGCGGCCCTTGTTGGTTTTGCGCTCCGCCAAGCGGGGGAACAGCTCGTAGATGCGCGCTATCGTCCACGGACCGGGGCGCTCGAGCGGCACCTTGAGGTTTTCTTCGACCGTCAGGTTGGCGAAGATGCGCCGCCCTTCCGGCACATAACCCACGCCCAGGGCAGCGATGCGGTAGGGCGGCCAGTCGGTCGTCGCGTGACCGAAAATGCGCACTGCGCCTTCGCGCGCATGCGTGAGTCCCATGAGGCTACGCAGCGTGGTCGTCTTGCCGGCGCCGTTGCGTCCGAGCAGGGCGACGATCTCGCCTTCGCGCACCTCGAGCCCGACGCCGTGAAGAATATGGCTCTTGCCGTAGAAGGTGCGCAGTGCTTCCGCTTCGAGCGCCCTCATGCTGCCGCCTCCCCCAAATATGCCGCCTGCACCAGTTCGTTCGCTCCGATTTCGTCGGGCGTGCCTTCGGCGAGTACCGCGCCCTCTGTCAGTACCATGATGCGGTCGGCAAGATGGAAAATGACGCGCATGTCGTGCTCGATCAGTACTATCGTAAGGCTATGATCCTTGTGCAGCCGCCGGATCAGGCGCGTGATATCGTAGGTTTCCTGATCGCCCATGCCCGCGGTCGGCTCGTCGAGGAGCAGCAGGCGCGGCTTGAGCGCAAGCGACATCATGATTTCGGTCGCGCGCTGATCGCCGTGGGGCAGTTCGCCGACCAGCCGGTCCGCCTTGTCGGTAAGCCCGCCCATCTCCATCAGATCGGTGACCCGCGCGCGCAGTTCGCCGTCGGCATCGCGCGACAGCCACGGACTGAGTCGTAATCCGGCTGCGACCTCCACCGGAATTCGCAGGTTCTCGCGCACGCTGAGCTCGGGGAAAATCTCCGTGACCTGGAAGGTGCGCGCCATTCCCAGGGCCACGCGCTTGTGCGGCGGCAGCGCCGTGATGTCGCGGTCGTCGAACAGGATAGCGCCCGAGGTCGGCGGGAAAAAACCGCTGATCAGGTTGAAAAACGTCGTTTTGCCGGCGCCGTTCGGTCCGATCACTGCGCGCAGTTCGCCCGGCTCGACCGTGAGCGAGACGCCGTTGACGGCGACCAGGCTGCCGAAATGGCGCGAGACGTTCTGTACTTTGAGCAGGCTCATTTCGCCACTTTCCGCTTGATGATGCCGAGCACGCCGCGCGGGAAGAACAGTACCACCAGCACGAAGAACAGCCCGATAAAGGACATCCAGTTCTCCGTCTGGCTGGAGACATAGTCCTGCAGCACGACGAAGATCGCCGCGCCGATGAGCGGCCCCCAGAACGAGCGCATGCCGCCGAGCACTGCCATGATCACGAAGTTGCCGGATTGAGTCCAGTAGAGCGAGCGCGGGTCGACGAAGTTGTTGAGCAGCGCGTAGAGCGCGCCGGCAAGACTCGCAAACACGCCGGAGATCACGAACGCAAGCCAGATATGCTGCTCTACCGGTATGCCGAGAAAGCGCGCGCGCTGCTCGTTCTCGCGGATGGCAATCAGCGTTCTTCCGAAGGG
>DAIDTN010000104.1 GCA_027457185.1 Burkholderiales bacterium
TCGGTCTTGCGCCGCGGCAGATAGTGATTGGCCGGATGCGTGCCCCACTCCGGCATCAGGGCGTAGCCGCCCGAGTCGCGTATCGCCTGCGACACCGCCGACTCCGAATCGTGCACGTCGCCGAACAGGCGCGCGCTGGTCGGGCAGGCCATGACGCAGGCGGGCTTGCGGTCCGCAGGCGGGAGCAATTCGTCGTAGATGCGGTCCACGCACAGGGTGCACTTCTTCATCACCTTCTGGTGCTCGTCGATCTCGCGCGCGCCGTAGGGGCAGGCCCAGGCGCAGTACTTGCAGCCGATGCACTTGTCGTAATCGACCAGCACGATGCCGTCCTCAGCGCGCTTGTAGCTCGCCCCGGTCGGGCACACCGGCACGCAGGGCGGGTCCTCGCAGTGCAGGCAGGACTTTGGGAAATGCAAGGTCTGCGTGTTCGGAAATTCGCCCACCTCGAAGGTCTGCACGCGGTTGAAGAAGGTTCCGGTCGGATCGCGGCCGTAGGGATTGTCGTCCGACATGAACCCGGCCTCGCCCGAGGTGTTCCATTCCTTGCAGCTGGTGACGCAGGCGTGGCAGCCGACGCAGACATTCAGGTCGATCACCAGAGCGAGCTGCTTGCTCATTTTTTCGTTCCTGCGACGAAAGCCAGCCAGGTTTTGCGCAACCGCTCCATGCCCGGCAGAGGCGCAACCGCGGCCACCTGCGGCCAGGACTGCTGCGCTTCGTCCGCGCCGGCCCTGTAGATGCGCACGCGCACGTCATACCAGCCGGCCTGGCCGGTGACCGGATCGGAGTTCGAGATGCGCTTTTCGCCGCCCAAGGAGCCCTCACCCCCAGCCCCTCTCCCCGAGGGAGAGGGGTGGGGCAACTCATCCGAAATCAAGTGATTGAGCAGAAAACCAAGCTCGGCTTCGTTGGCATTGGGCGCAAGGTTCCAGGCGCCAGGCGCCTTGCCGATCGCATTCCAGGTCCACACCGTGCCCGGCTCCACCGCTTCGGAGTAACGCGCCATGCAGCGCACCTTGCCCCACGTCGACTCGACCCAGATCCAGCCGCCGTCGTCTATGCCCTGGGCGCGCGCAAGTGCCGGGTTCACGAACAGATAGTTGTGCGCGTGGATCTGGCGCAGCCAGGCGTTCTGCGAATCCCAGGAGTGGTACATGGCCATCGGGCGCTGGGTGATCGCGTTCAGCGGATACTTGTGCGTGTCGGTCGCCTGCCCTTCCAGCGGCTCGTAGTAAAACGGCAGCGGATCGAAATAGGTTTCGATGCGCTTGGCCAAGTGCGCCGGCGGGCGCCGCTTGGCCGGCCCCCTGCCCTGCGCCGCCAGTCGGAATTTCTGCAATACCTCCGAGTAAATCTGGATCACGATGGGATCGGCGTAGCGGCGCAGGCGCGTCCTCTGCGCCCACTCGTGATAGCCCTTGTTCCAGTTGCGCATGTACTGATACGACGGCGGCAGCTTGTGCTGGAACACGCAGTTGTTCTTGGCGTACATCTCCCACTGGCGCGGATTGGGCTCGCCCTGCATGAATTTCTCTCCGCCCTTGCCGCGCCAGCCCGCGAGAAAGCCTATGCCCGAGCCGGGTTCGGTTTCGTAGTTGACGATGAAATCGGGGTAGTCGCGGTACTTGCGGCTGCCGTCGATGTTGACGAAGGCAGGCAACTTCAAGAGGCCGGCGAGCTCGATCAGCACTTCCTGGAACGGCTTGCACTCACCCCTAGGCGGCAGCACCGGCACGCGCACCGAGTCCGCCGGGCCTTCGAATTCGGAAATCGGCCGGTCGAGCATGGACATGACGTCGTGGCGCTCGAGGTAGGTGGTGTCGGGCAGGATCAGGTCGGCGAACGCAGTCATTTCCGACTGGAACGCGTCGCACACCACGATGAACGGGATTTTGTATTCGCCCCGATTTTCACCTTCGGCGTCGCGGTCGTTGAGCATGCGCCGCACTTCCATGGTGTTCATGCTCGAGTTCCACGCCATGTTGGCCATGAAAATCATCAGCGTGTCGATGCGGTAGGGATCGCCGCGCCAGGCGTTGGTGATGACGTTGTGCATCATGCCGTGCACCGACAGCGGGTACTCCCAGGAAAAAGCCTTGTCGATGCGCACCGGCTGGTTATCCGCATCGACGAACAGGTCATCGGGCGTGCCCGGCCAGCCGAGCGCGAGCCCGGCGAGCGGGGTGTCCGGCCGCACGCCTTCGGGACCCTTGGGTGTCTTGGCCAGCGGCGGAATGCCGCGCGGGAACGGCGCCTTGTGGCGAAAGCCGCCCGGCCGGTCGATGGTGCCGAGCAGGCTCATCAGGATCGCGAGGGAACGTATGGTCTGAAACCCGTTTGAGTGCGCCGCCAGACCGCGCATCGCGTGAAACGCCACCGGGTTGCCCGTTACTTTCTCGTGCTCGGTGCCCCAGCTGTCGGTCCAGGCGATGGGCAACTCGATTTTCTGGTCGCGCGCGGTCACGCCCATCTCATGCGCGAGGCGGCGGATGGTCGCCGCGGGAATGCCGGTGATGCCCTCGGCCCATTCGGGCGTGTAGTCCTTCACCCGCTCCAGCAGCAACTGGAACGCGGGCTTGACCGGGGTGCCGTCGGCGAGGGTGAATGCGCCGCGAAGGTAGGGGTCGGCGTCGGGCTGATGGCAGGGCACGGGCTGTTCGTTCAATCGATTCCACCAAAGCCTGTTGCGCGGGTACTCGGGGATCTCCTCGCTGCGACTCGTATCGTTCACCGGCAGACCATGCGTCTCGGATTTCGGATCGAGATTGATCAGATAGCCGGCATTGGTGTAGCGCACCAGGAACTCGCGATCGTAGAGCCCGGTGTGGATGATCTCGTGCGTCAGCGCAAGCAGCAGCGCGCCGTCGGTGCCGGGCTTGATCGGCACCCATTCGTCGGCGATGGCCGAATAGCCGGTGCGCACCGGGTTGACGGAGATGAAGCGCCCGCCCGAGCGCTTGAATTTGGAAATCGCGATTTTGAGCGGATTCGAATGGTGGTCCTCGGCCGTGCCTATCATCACGAACAGCTTGGCACGCTCCAGGTCCGGTCCGCCGAACTCCCAAAACGAACCGCCTATGGTGTAGATCATGCCCGCGGCCATGTTGACCGAGCAAAAACCCCCGTGCGCGGCGTAATTGGGTGTACCGAACTGGCGCGCGAACAGGCCCGTGAGCGCCTGCATCAGATCGCGGCCGGTGAACAGGGCAAATTTCTTCGGATCGGTAGCGCGGATCCGGGCGAGGCGCTCGTGCAGCATGCCGAAAGCCTCGTCCCAGCTGATTTCGACGAACTGGTTGTCGCCGCGCGCCGAGCCGGGCTTGCGCGCGAGCGGCTTGGTCAGGCGCGCGGGCGAATACTGCTTCATGATGCCAGACGAACCTTTGGCGCAGATCACGCCATGGTTGAGCGGGTGTCCCGGGTTGCCGTCGATGTAGCGCACTTCGCCACCGCGCAAATGCACGCGTATGCCGCAGCGGCATGCGCACATATAGCAGGTGGTATGCTTGACTTCAGTGGGCGCCGACGGTTCGGCTGACGCAGTCGGTGTCACCATGGCTGGAGGCAAATAGTTGCTCGCGGAAAAGAGCGCTACTCTATATTAATGTTTTCGCGCCACAACCTGAGATTTCTGATTTTGTCATAAGTACGGGTAATTACCCGTACTTATGGATAATGATAAGCTACTGTTTATTTTAAATTTGCATTCAGGATACTATGAACGACCCCGCCCGAGCGATCACCGATTTCAACTCCGCCGAGCGCTGGGTGATCGAATCGGCGCTGAAGGAGCGCTATGGCCGCATTGTCGCCATCGAACTTGCCGACAGCGATCTGAGACTCGATCCGGACACACCCGTGCTCACCACCTGCCCTACCGTTTTCTGGAGCGAGCGCGGCTGCAATTTTCTCATTTTCAAAACAGGCGAGGACCGCTATCGCTGCCAGTTCTTCTATTCGGACGAAGAGCATTTCGGCACCGGCCGTACCGAATACGACGAGCTCGCCGAGTGCGTCAGCCTGCTGCTCCAATTGCAGGCAGACCATGAAAAGCAGCGTCAGGGCGTGCACACCGGCATGACCGGTGGCCAGATCAATTAGCGGCACTACCATGACGCTGGAAAAGGCTAAAAAGCTGCTCGCGGTGCAGGCCGACTTCGGCGGCTTCTACAATGCCAACGGCGCCAAGCTGATTCTGGCCGAAGTGCAGCGCGAGCACGGACAGGCGGCGGTTGACGCGCTTATCCTTGAACTCGAGTTGGAGCGCATTTTCGGTTTCGCGCCGGGGACGAAGTTCGACGGATCGCTCCTGGTGAAGAGCAAGTTCGGCTGAACCGGGCGTCGCCGCGACGGGGCGGAGGTCGTCAAAACCTGCGCGCTGCGCGCACTAACTGTGTTTTCCGCGCGGATGAAAAACATATCCGCACAGAAATCAGGGTTATGAATAAACCCGGTTTGGGGAGGTTCTTATCCAAGATCGTCAATTGCACACGGATGCGCTTTTGATCCGTGTGCAATTGACGATCCGCGCGGACGCGACGCCGGCCGCGCAAGCGGGATCGCCGCGGGTCGAGAGCGGATTTACACGGTCTATCCGCCTATCAGTACATTCAGGGGATGAGTACTGCATGCTTGGTAGATAGTCGGGCGCGCCTCGGCTAAAATTCGCGTGCGAATAAGAGAAAGCAGAATCGAGCCGGAGGTAAGCGCATGACTGAAGTGGTAGCAACCAATCAGACCATTCTGGTGGTGGGCGGGGGCATCAGCGGCATGACCGCCGCGATCGAAGCCGCCGAATGCGGCAAGCAAGTGGTACTGCTGGAGAAATCGCCGACGCTGGGCGGCCGCACCGCGCTGCTGTACCGCTATTTTCCCAAACTGTGCCATCCGACCTGCGGCCTGGAAATCAACCTGCGCCGCATCAAGACGAACCGCAACATCCGCGTGCTCACGCTGGCCGAGGTCAGCGCCATTTCCGGCAAGCGCGGCGATTACAGCGCGACGGTGAAAATCGCGCCGCGCTACGTCAACGAGCATTGCACCGCCTGCGGTGATTGCGCCAAGGCGGTCACGACCGAAGTGCCGAACCCGTACAACTACGGCATGAACAAAATGAAAGCGGCTTACCTGCCGCACGTCATGGCCTATCCGCAGCGCTACGTGCTCGACGCTTCGGTCATCGGCACGCCTGACGCCGACAAAGCCAAGGCAGCGTGCAAGTACGGCGCCATCGATCTGGGGATGCGCGAAGAGACCATCGAGATCAGGGCCGGCGCCGTGGTCTGGGCCACCGGCTGGCAGCCTTACGACGCGGCGAAAATCCAGCCCTACGGCTACGACCGTTTCGCCAATGTGATCACTTCGCTCGAGTTCGAGCGCCTGGCCGATCCGCATGGCCCGACCGGCGGCAAGATCCTGCGGCCGTCGGATGGCAAGGAGGCGAAGAACATCGCCTTCATCCAGTGCGCCGGTTCGCGCGACGAGAACCACCTGCGCCATTGCTCGCGCATCTGCTGCATGGCCTCGCTCAAGCAAACCCAGTACGTGCGCGAGGCCTGGGGTGCCGGGGCGAAATCCACCGTCTATTACATCGACATCCGCGCCATCGACCGTTTCGAGGACTTCTACCAGAAGGTGCAGAAGGATGCGTCGGTGACCTTCCTCAAGTCCAAGGTGGCGAAAGTCACCCAGGACAAGTCGGGCGACGTGATCCTGCACGGCGTCGACACCGAGGGCTATCACCGCTACGCCAATGCGCACGATATGGCGGTGCTCGCCATCGGCATGCAGCCGAGCGTGGCAGGCGTGGACATCCCGGCCGACATCATCGCCGATTCCAGCGGCTTCATCGAATCGTCCGCGGCCGAATCCGGGTTCTTCGGCGCCGGCTGCGCCACCAACGCGCTCGACGTCAACCGCGCGGTGCAAAGCTCCACCGCCGCGGCGCTGCGGGCGATTCAAGTCATCAACAAGACAGCAAGGGCAGAGGCATAGCAAATGGCCGACATGAAAACAGCCGCCTATATCTGCAAGGGCTGCGGCATCGGCGAGCGCGTCGACACGGCGCAGATGGCCAAGATTGCGACCAAGGAAGGCAAGATGCACCTGGTGCGCGAGCACGACTTTCTGTGCAGCGCGGCCGGCGTGCAAACAATCCGCGACGACATCGAAAAGGAAGGCGTCAGCCATGCGGTGATCGCCGCCTGCTCGCGCCGCGCCAAGACCGAGGCGTTTTATTTTCCGAGCGTGGCACTGGCGCGCGCCAACATCCGCGAAGGCGTGATCTGGGCCCGGCCCGATACCGAGGACGCGCGCGAAACCACGCAGGAGATGGCCGACGATTACCTGCGCATGGGCTGCGGCGAACTGAAGAAAATGAAATTGCCGGCAGGCGTTGCCGAAACCGGCCACGCCAAGCGCCTGCTGGTGGTGGGCGGCGGCGTCTCCGGCCTCACCGCCGCGCTGGAAGCCTCCAGGACCGGCTACCAGGTGGTGCTGGTGGAAAAATCCGCCAGGCTCGGCGGCTGGGCGGCCGCCTTGCACCGGCGCATGCCTTTGCGCGAGCCCTATGCCGAGCCGCAGGACACCGGCATGGCCGAACTGATCAAGGCGGTGAGCGGCGATGCCAACATCAAGGTCATCACCAACGCCGTCATCGCCAAAACCGACGGCGCGCCGGGTCGGTTCAAGGTCGACATCAGCGTGGAGAGCGGGCCGTCCCTGAGCGAGGAGGTCGGCGCGATCGTCCAGGCGACCGGCTTTAGCACCTACGACATCGCCAAGCTGCCCGAACTCGGCGGCGGCAAGAGCGCGAACGTGATCGATCAGGCCACGCTGGAACAGCTGGCTAAGGAGGCTGCCGCCAAGGGGCAGCCGATACGCCGGCCTTCGGACGGCGGCGAAGTGAAATCCGTGGTGTTCGTGCAATGCGCGGGCCAGCGCGACGAGTCGGGCAAGCACCTCGCCTACTGCTCCGGCTTTTGCTGCGGCGCGAGCATCAAGCAGGCGATGTATTTCAAGGACGCCAACCCGGCAATAGACACGGCGGTGATTTACGACGACCTGCGCGTGCCGGGCAACGGCGAGGATTTCTACCGCAGCGCGCAGAAAAAAGGCGTCACCTTCACCAAGGGCAAGGTCGCCGCGGTCGAAGCCAGGGGCGATGTGTGCGACGTCAGATTCCGCGACCTGATCCTCGACGAGGATGCGACCGTCACCGGCGCCGACCTGGTGGTGCTCGCCACCGGCCAGGTGCCGAACTCCGGGGTGAACATCGACATTCCCGAGGAAGAAGTGGCGAAGATGGAAGTCAAGCCGGT
>DAIDTN010000105.1 GCA_027457185.1 Burkholderiales bacterium
GTCCGGGAACGAGCCCGTCGGGCATGAACAGCACAATCGCGACGAACACGAATCCCAGCAGCATGTTCCAGCGCACGATATACGCAGAAACGTAGTTCTTCATGATCACCACGATCGCCGCCCCGACGACCGGACCGGCGAGCGTGCCCGATCCGCCGGCGCTCACGCCGAGCAGTCCCTCCGCCGAACTGGCGAGCGACAGTGCGCTGGGATGAATGTACTTGTTGTAATACACGTAGAGCAGGCCCGCCACGGCGCCCCAGAAGCCGGAATAGACGAAGGTAATCCAGCGGATCAGCCAGACGTTGTAGCCGAGCGCGCCCATCCGCCGCGGCTGGTCGCGGGTACCGCGCACTGCCGCCCCGAAGGCAGAATTCACGAACCTGGCCATCATCAACAGGGAAAACGCCGTGACCAGGAGCGCGAAATAGTAGAACGCCGCGGCGCCGTTCAGGTCGATGCCGAAGGGGGCTGGACGCGTCAGCCCGGGAAGCCCGTTGTCGCCGTTGGTCACCGAGGTCCAGCGATATGCGGTTCCCCACACCACCTGCGACAGCGCCAGCGTGATCATCAGGAAACTGAGCCCGGTCGCGCGCAGGGCGATCCAGCCGAAAATCCCGGCGACCAGCGTTGTGCCTAGCAGCGCGATCGGCGCCGAAATCAGGTGGCCCACGCCCATCCTCAGATACAGCCAGGCCGAAGTGTAGGACGCCAGTCCGATCCAGGTCGCATGGCCGAGCGAGGTCAGGCCCGCGTAGCCGACCAGCAGATTGAGGCTGGCCGCGAAAATTGCGGCGACGAAAATCTGGCTGCCGAGGTTGACGTAGAAATCGCCGGCGACCAGCGGAAATACGGCCAGCGCGATGGCAAGGACTACCCAGCCCGTTCGATTCACGTCCTCGCCTCCGCGGGATTTCCGGTCATCGACGTCCATGCTGTCGGCTCGCAACGCCGTTCAGCTGGTCGCATCCCCGCACGCGGAGCCCCTGCTTCGCGCCTCACGCCGTCGCTCTCCCGAATAGCCCGCGGGGGCGGAATGCGATGACGACAATCATCGGCAGGAACAGGATGACGTAGGCGAGATCCGGAAACATTGCGGTGCCGAAGGTGTAAATGAAGCCGATGATGAAGCTGCCGGTGAGCGCGCCGGTCAGGCTGCCGACGCCGCCCAGGATCACGACGATCAGCGCCAGCGGCAGCATGTCGGCATCGAGTCCCGGGTAGGCGGACATGATCGGTCCGCCGATGATGCCGCCCGCGCCGGCCAGGGCGGAACCGAGGCAGAACACGATCGTGAACAGCTTCGACACCGGTATGCCGACCGCGCGCGCCATTTCCATGTCATCGACCCCCGCCCGAATCATCGCGCCAACGCGGGTCCGTTCCAGCAGCAGGTAAAGCCCGAGCCAGGTCACGAGCGCGATCACCAGCACCGCCAGGCGGTAGGTCGGGAAGGCCAAGCCGCCGATCAGGATGGGCTGGCGCAGGAACGCCGGCGTCCGCACCGGAATCGGATCGCCGCCCCATAATACGAGGCATAGGTCGGCGATGATGAACGACACGCCGAGCGTGACCAATACCTGCCCCAGTGTATTGCCGCCGAGGGCCCGCAGCACGAAGCGCTCGAACAAGCCGCCGAGCAGCGCTACCGCCAGCCCGCCGGCGATGGCCGCAATCCAGAGATTGGGCACGAACTTCAGGATCGTCACGCCGATGTACGCGCCGAGCATGAACAGCGACCCGTGCGTAAGGTTGGCAATGCGCATCAGACCGAAGATCAGCGAAAAACCCGCCGACAGAAGGAACAGCAAGCCGCCCAGAGACAGGCTGTTGAGCGTCTGAATCGCCCAGAATTGCAGCGGATAAGTCATCGAACGTGGCTATGCATTGGCATTGAACCGCACCAGGAAGTGTCGGCTGCAACCGGGCGCAGATGCAGGCGGAACCGCGGGCCCCGGCCGCGCACAAATCGCGCGACCGGGGCCAGGGTATTACGGCTCCAGATACTTTGCCGGCGGCCAGTCGCGCGAGTACACCGGGTTTTTCAGGAACGCCTTCGGATCGTAGGTCCAGAACTGGCTCACGTTCGGATAGGTGTAGATCACCGCATTCACCAGGCGGCCGTCCTTTCTCTCGACTTTGCGGATGTAGACGTTGCCGACGATATTTCCGTATTCGTCGAACGCCACCGGTCCGCGGACGGTATCGACTTTCACGTGGCGCAGCGCATCCATGAACGCTTTCTTGTCCTCGATCTTGCCGTTGACGGCCTTGAGCGCGCTCTCCAGCACCTGTGCTTCGGTGTAAGTCGCGGCCGCATAGAAGCCGGGGTCATAGCCCGCCTCCTTGCGGAACGCCGGCGCGAACTTCCGGTTTTCCGGGTTGTCGAGTTCGGCCGAGTACCAGCAGGCGGTCAGAATGCCGAGCGCCTCGTCGCCCATGTTGCGCAGCACCGCCTCGTCGAGGGCGGTCATGCCGCCGACCACGTGCACCTTTTTCATGAGGCCGTATTCGTTGAGCTGACGCACGAAGCGGAAGCCGTTCGAGCCGGCGAAGCCGAGGAAGTAGCCGTCGACGTTGGTCTTCAATTGCGCGATATACGTGCCGTAATCCGGCACCGTGAGCGGGGGAAACAGCTTGGAAACGATGCGACCGCCTTCATCCTCGAATACGCGCTGGAAACCCGCGACCATCTCCTGGCCGTAGGCGATATCGTCGGCGATCACTCCGGCGCGCTTCCAGCCGAGCTTCTTGACGCAGTAATCCGCCATCGGCTGGGCGCATTGAGCCGAGGTCGATGTTGCGCGCACGAACCAGGGATTGAGCTTGCGCTGCGTCATGTCCTCGACCGCAGCCACCGACAGGTTGGGAATCTGATACTGGCGGATCAGGTCATCGATCGCAACGGCCTCGAACGCGGCCAGCGGACCGATCATGACCTGGATCTTGTCCTTTTCGACCAGTTCCTGGTACTTGGTGCGCGCCTGCGCCGGAACGCCGCCGCTGTCGGCGACGAACAGTTCGACCTTGCGGCCCGCCATGGTGTAGTTGTGCTCCTGCAGGTACATTTTGAGCGCGCGCTCCATGTCGATGCCGCCGGAGGCGAGCGGACCGGTCTTCACTGTCATCAGCCCGAGCCGGATGGGCGCGCCCTGGGCGCGAACGATGCCGGGAAAGCCAAGTACCGAGGCGCCGAGTCCGGCGCCGGTGGCCTGGATGAATTTTCTGCGGTCGAATGTCATGCTGGTCTCCTCCTGCTTTGGTGGGTCGTTTGGATACCGCCATGGGCCCCGGGACCTCGTTCTCCCGTCCGCCGGTGTTAACCTGCGTTCGCTGCGGCGCCGTCTGCGCTTAGCGTCTTTCGTGTGCGGCACTTATAGCGCAACCATCCTACCTTGTCCATACGCGGAAGCCCGCGGGTTGGCTGTCAATGCGTTGGCTTTCCGGGTGCGTCGGGCTGCTTCAGCGGCTGCGAGCGGTCGAAGGCGCCGATGTTCATGCATTCGCCGAAAATGCGCATGACGGTCGGCACGCCGGAGGTGTCGCATTTGAAATAATCCTTCGCGCCGATCACCTGCGATGCCAGGCAGATATCGGCGAGCGTCGGCGCATCGCCATGGCAGAAGCGGCCGGTTTCCTTCTCCTTAGCGAGATGCCCCTCGATGGCTTCGAGCGCCTTCCCCATCCAGTATGCGCACCAGCGATTGCGCGCCGCCTCTTCCACGTGCAGCTCCGTTTCGAGATAGTTGCGCACTTTCGGCGCGATGATCGGATGGCCATCGGCCACGGCAATCTGCGCCAAGCCGCGAACGCGGGCGCGGCCGCGCGCGTCCCCGGGCAGCAACGCCGGCCGCGGGTAGGTTTCTTCCAGGTATTCAAGTATCGCCATCGATTGAAACAGCGGCGGCGCGTCGTCGATCACCAGTGCCGGCACCACGCTCTGCGGGTTGACTGCCTTGTAGGCGTCGCTGAATTGCTTGCCTTGGAGCAAATCGATCGAAATCTCTTCCGCTTTAACGCCCTTCAGCGCCAAAGCCACGCGCACGCGGTAGGTGGCGAGCGAGCGCCAGAAGCCATACAGCCTGATGGTCATTGAATACCTCTAGCTCTTGGGGGGAATGACTGGAATCAAAATGTAGGCTGGCTGCTGCGGGCCGGCGTGCAAAGTGTTTTCTCCGCCGAACACGGACGCCGGCCGGTCGCGCGGATCGTCGTGCAGGAACGGACCGCAACCGCGCAGCTCGTTCTTGAAGTTCGACAGCTTGGCGCCGGTCGATTGCTGCCATTGATAATCCTTGCCGCGCACGCTGAGCGCGATGCGATGGCCCGCCGGCACCACGATCGAGGTCGGCCACAACTCGATCTCGAGCGGCACCACTTCCCCGGGCTTGAGCGGCTGCAGTTCGTCATGCGTGTGGTAGGGCCGGTAATCGGTCGAGAGCGCGGGGTCGAGCTTGCGGTGCGAGGCGCGCAGCCAGCCTTGAGCGATCGGCGTATGCGGATCGATCGCGCCCTGGAACACCACCTCGCGCAGGTCCGCGGTGAACACGCGGAACACCAGGAACAGATCGGCATCCGCGGTGGAAGACGATACGAACAGCCGCGCGGCGAGCGGCCCCGTGATTTCCATGGCGTTATCGAGCGGCGCCGAAACGAAAGTCGTGCCGTCGCCAAGCGCGGCGTAGCTCACCGACTTGGTCGTGTTGGCCGGTTCGCGCGCGAGGCTCTGGTCGGACGGATGCAGGTAGAACTTGGTCCACTGCGTGCGCGCGATCGGCCACTCGTTCTCGTGCCGCTCGACGAAGCGGTCGACATGGCGCACCTGCAGCTGCACGCGCGGCTGTTCCCCCCAGCCCTTGTCGGCGCCTTTGAGGAAATGATCGAAGAAGCGCTTTTGCAGTTTGACGCCGTAGTCGGTGTAGAAGTGGGTCCAGTGTTCGATACCGTGCGCTTCCAGCCATTTGTGCTTCGACGCGGCGCGCATGAAACCCTCGAAGTTGCCGCGCGGATGCAGTCCCTGGCCGCCCCAGTTCGCGGCGGACAGAAACGGCACGGTGATCTTGTCCCAGTGGGCGGAACGCGCCTGGTGATAGTCGTCGTCGAGCGGGTGCGCGAGGATGTCGTCGCCGAAATCGCAGCGGTTTTCATACAAGGCCTGTTCCGACAGCGTCACATCGCCGCACACCAGTTCGCCCGTGACGCGGCTGCGCGGACCGCGTTCGCCCAGGCCGTATTGCACCGTCTTCACCTGCATGTCGTACCAGTTGGCCCAGAAGGTGCTCAGGATGCCGCCGTGGTGCGTCATGTCGCGATACCAGTCGGCCGACCCTTCCCAGATGCACATGGCCGCCAGGTGCGGCGGCTGCAGCGAAGCCACCTGCCACTGGTTGATGCCGTAGTAGGAGATGCCGTTCAGGCCCACCTTGCCGCTGGACCAGGGCTGCGCGCCGGCCCACTCGATGCAGTCGTAAAAATCGCGCGTCTCGCGCGGCGAGAAATGATCGACGTGACCGGGGGAGCGGCCGGTGCCGCGCGAATCCACGCGCACGCAGACGTAGCCATCGGGCACCCACTTTTCCGGATCGACTACTTCCCAGTTCTGGTATTTGTTGGTCGATCCATAGGCGACGTCCGGGTGCTCCGAAACCATGCGCTGCCACGCGCTCGGATAGC
>DAIDTN010000106.1 GCA_027457185.1 Burkholderiales bacterium
GATGCTGGGATGAATGCGCCACAAACAAGCAAGACACCGGCGAAGCCTGCGGTGAATAATCCGCAACGCCTGATGCAGGTGCTGCTCGCGCCGCAGGTGTCGGAGAAGAGCACCTACGTCGCCGAGAAGCACGAGCAGGTGGTATTCCGTGTCGTCGGGAATGCGAACAAACCGGAGATCAAGGCTGCGGTTGAATTGCTGTTCAAGGTCGAAGTCGAAAGCGTGCAAGTCGCCAACGTCAAAGGCAAGCAAAAGCGCTTTGGCAAACTGAGCGGCCGGCGCAAAGACTGGAAGAAGGCGTATGTGTGTTTGAAGCCTGGCCAGGAAATCAACTTTCACGCGGCGGAGTAGAGCATGGCACTCGTCAAAGTAAAACCCACCTCACCCGGCCGCCGCGCCCTGGTCAAGGTCGTCAACCCCGATCTGCACAAGGGCAAGCCCCACGCGCCCCTGCTCGAATCGCAATCGAAGCGCGCCGGGCGCAACAACAGCGGCCATATCACCATGCGCCATCAGGGCGGCGGCCACAAGCAGCATTACCGCATCGTCGATTTCAAGCGCGCCAAGGACGGGATCACGGCCAAAGTCGAGCGCCTGGAATACGACCCCAACCGCAGCGCCAATCTGGCCCTGCTGTGCTATACGGATGGCGAGCGCCGCTACATCATCGCGCCCAAGGGCGTCGCAGTAGGCGCGCTACTCATGTCCGGCGCGGAAGCGCCGATCAAGCCGGGCAATACCCTGCCGCTGCGCAATATCCCGGTGGGCACCACCGTGCATTGCGTCGAGATGTTGCCGGGCAAAGGCGCGCAGATCGCGCGTGCGGCCGGCACTTCGGTGCAACTGCTTGCGCGCGAGGGCAGTTATGCCCAGCTGCGTCTGCGTTCGGGCGAAGTGCGCAAGGTGCACATCGAGTGCCGCGCCACCATCGGCGAAGTCGGCAACGAAGAGCATTCGCTGGAATCGGTGGGCAAGGCCGGGCGCATGCGCTGGCGCGGCGTGCGCCCGACGGTACGCTGCGTGGCGATGAACCCGATCGATCACCCGCACGGCGGAGGCGAAGGCAAGACCGCGGCGGGCCGGCATCCGGTCAGCCCCTGGGGCACGCTTACCAAGGGCTACCGCACGCGCAAGAACAAACGCACTAGCGGCATGATCATCAATCGCCGTAACAAGAAATAGAGGATAGGACATGGGACGTTCAGTCAAGAAAGGCCCGTTCGTTGACCACCATCTGGTGGGCAAGGTGGAGAAGGTGCGCGGCAGCGGCGACAAGCGCCCGATCAAGACCTGGTCGCGCCGCTCCACCATCCTGCCGGATTTCGTCGGCCTGACCATCGCGGTGCATAACGGCAAGCAGCATATTCCGGTCTATATTTCCGAGAACATGGTGGGCCACAAGCTGGGTGAGTTTGCGCTAACGCGCACGTTCAAGGGCCACTCGGCCGATAGAAAAGTCTCAGCGCCCCCCGGCGGCGGGACTCCCGCGCCGGCTGCGGCGGCGAAGAAATAGGAGTGACAGCCATGCAAACCAGAGCCAGCTTGCGCGGTGTCCGCCTGTCGGCGCAGAAAGGGCGGCTCGTCGCCGACCAGATTCGCGGCCTAGCAGTGGACAAGGCGCTCAACGTTCTAGCGTTCAGCCCGAAGAAGGGTGCCAAGATCATCAAGAAAGTGCTGTAGTCGGCCATCGCCAATGCCGAGCACAACGACGGCGCCGATATCGACGAGCTCAAGGTGCAGACAATTTTCGTCGAGCAGGGCTCGATGCTCAAGCGCTTTCAGGCTCGCGCCAAGGGCCGCGGCAACCGCATCAACAAGCACTCCTGCCACATTTTCATCACGGTGGGCGACGAGGTCAAAGCAAAACGCAGCACGGCTAAACCCGTAGCCAAAGCACGCGCGGCAGACGCCGCGGCCAAAAATTAAGGGATAGCCATGGGACAGAAAATCCACCCGATCGGGTTCCGCCTCGCAGTCAACAAGAACTGGGGCTCGCGCTGGTACGCCAACAGCAAGAACTTCGGCGCCATGCTCAACGAAGACCTGAAGGTACGCGACTACCTGAAGAAAAAGCTTGCGCACGCCTCGGTCGGCCGCGTGGTGATCGAACGACCGGCCAAGGATGCGCGCATCACCATTCACAGTGCGCGCCCCGGCGTGGTCATCGGCAAGAAGGGTGAAGACATCGAGGTGCTGAAGGCCGAGCTGCGCAAGATGCTGGGCGTGCAGATGGTGCACGTTAACATCGAGGAGATAAGGAAGCCCGAGATCGATGCCCAGCTCATAGCCGATTCCATCGCGCAACAACTGGAGAAGCGCATCATGTTCCGCCGCGCGATGAAGCGCGCCATGCAGAACGCGATGCGTCTGGGCGCGCAGGGCATCAAAATCGCGAGCTCGGGCAGGCTGAACGGCATCGAAATCGCGCGCAACGAGTGGTACCGCGAGGGTCGTGTGCCCCTGCACGCCCGGCGTGCCGACATCGATTATGGTTTCGGCGAAGCCAAGACCACCTACGGCGTAATCGGCATCAAGGTGTGGGTGTACAAGGGCGAGACCGTTGGCAAGAACGAGCAGCCCCTAGCCGTACCCGGGTCCGCACCTGAGGAAATACCGTCGCCGAGAAAGGCGAGAAAGGCGCCGGCCCCTGCGGCCAGAACCGAGCCTGCCGCAGCCAAATCCGAAGGCGAGGCAAAGCCGAAAACGGCGCCGCGCGCGCGCAAGAAGCCCGCAGCAGGCGACGCCGCCAAAGGCAGCGAAGCGCCCAACACCGAAGCCAAGGCCGAGGGATCGACCGGCGAACCCGCCAAACCCGCGGCCAGGGCCAAGACTACGGTCAGGCGCGTGACGAAGAAGACAGGAGCTTAAGATGCTTCAACCAGCCAGGACGAAATACCGCAAGCAGCAAAAAGGCCGCAACAAGGGCATTGCTACGCGCGGCAACAAGGTCGCTTTTGGGGAATATGGGCTTAAGGCCATCGGCCGCGGCCGGCTGACCGCGCGCCAGATTGAGGCCGCGCGCCGCGCTTGATATGGCGGGTCATGGCGCGGCGGCCGAATCTGGATCCGGATCTTTCCGGACAAGCCGATTTCGCAGAAACCGGCCGAGGTGCGCATGGGCAACGGCAAAGGCAATCCAGAATATTTCGTGGCCGAAATCGTTCCCGGAAAAGTGCTGTATGAAATGGACGGCGTGGACGAGGTACTGGCGCGGCAGGCTTTCCGCCTGGCCGCGGCTAAACTGCCGATCGCCACGGCGTTTGTCCACCGTTTAGTGGGGTAGACCGATGAAACCGAGTGAACTGCGCGCCAAGGACGTGGCGCAACTGAACCAGGAACTGAACGACTTGCTGAAGGCGCAATTCGGCCTTCGCATGCAGATTGCGACCCAGCAGCTGAGCAACAACAGCCAGCTGAAGAAGACCCGCCGCGACATTGCCCGGGTCCGCACCATCATTGCACAGAAGGCGGCAAACAAATGAGCGACACCCAGACAGCCAAGGCAAGCAAGGTTGTGCGCGCCCTCACCGGCCGTGTGATCAGCGACAAAATGAACAAGACCGTGACGGTGCTGATCGAACGCCGTGTGCGCCACCCGCTGGTGGGCAAGATCGTGACCCGGTCGAAGAAATATCACGCGCACGCGGAGAACAATGAGTACAAGCTCGGCGATCTGGTAACGATCGAAGAGACGCGGCCGATTTCCAAGACCAAGGCGTGGAAGGTCACCAAGCTGGTAGAGAGGGCGAAGAACGTTTAAGCCGCATAATAATTCTTGCTCCGCCAGTCGCAGGCAGGTATAATCTCTCGTTTTTCGCGTTACCGCTTCGCCTCTGGCTGAAGCGTTCAACCCAAACGGGTTCCAAGACTGGCCGCAGCATGGTGCGCACTTAAGGGTGCGGGTGCAAGCGGTCCAAGTTGGAGAGGAAACACTCATGATTCAGATGCAAAGTGTATTGGATGTGGCTGACAACACCGGCGCGCGCGCTGTCATGTGCATCAAGGTACTGGGCGGCTCAAAGCGGCGCTATGCCGGGATCGGCGACGTGATCAAGGTCAGCATCAAGGATTGCGCGCCGCGTGGCCGTGTGAAAAAAGGCGAGATCTACAGCGCCGTGGTGGTGCGTACCGCCAAGGGCGTGCGTCGCGCCGATGGCTCGCTGATCAAATTCGACAGCAATGCCGCGGTGCTGCTCAACGCCAAGCTGGAGCCGATCGGAACACGCATATTCGGACCGGTGACGCGCGAGCTGCGCAACGAGCGCTTCATGAAAATCGTGTCGCTCGCGCCCGAAGTTTTGTAAGAGATGGGGTCGACGGAACAAGCGGCTTTGGGGAGCGGTTGGACCGTACACTTCCCAGCCGGCTCTGAGTAGCTCCCCAAGTCAGGAATATAGGAATCGAAGGCCATGCAAAAGATCCGAAAAGGCGACGACGTAATCGTCACCACCGGCAAGGATAAGGGCAAGCGCGGTACGGTGCTGCGCCGCGTCGATGACAGACACCTGCTGGTCGAGGGCATCAACCGTGCGAAGAAGCACCAGAAACCGAACCCGATGAAGAACCAGACCGGCGGCATCGTCGACTTGGACATGCCGATCGACATCTCCAACGTTGCGCTGTTCAATCCGCAAACGCAGAAGGGCGACCGCGTCGGCTTCAAGGCACTCGAGGACGGACGCAAGGTGCGCATTTTCAAGTCCAACGGCGAAGTTGTGGACGCCTGAGAGAGAATACGCTATGGCACGCTTATACAGTTTTTACAAAGAGACGGTGGTGCCCGACATGGTCAAGAAGTTCGGGTACAAGACGGCAATGCAGGTTCCGCGCATCGAGAAGATCACGCTCAACATGGGCGTGGGCGAGGCCGTCAACGACAAGAAGATCATGGATAACGCGGTTGGGGACATGACCAAGATCGCCGGACAAAAACCGGTGGTTACCCTGTCGAAGAAACCCATTGCCGGCTTCAAGATCCGCAAAGGCCTGGCAATCGGCTGCATGGTGACGCTGCGCGGGGTACGCATGTACGAGTTTCTCGACCGCCTGGTCAGCATCGCGATACCGCGGATCCGCGATTTTCGCGGCCTGTCGCAGCGTGCCTTCGATGGCCGCGGCAACTACAACCTCGGCGTGAAAGAGCAGATCATTTTCCCCGAAGTCGAATACGACAAGATTGATGCCCTGCGTGGCATGAACATCAGCATCACCACCACCGCGAAGACCGACGAGGAAGCCAAAGCGCTGCTCGCGGCCTTCAAATTCCCGTTCAAGACCTGAAGGATTGCGCCATGGCAAAAACCGCAGTCATCAACCGCAACGAAAAGCGCCGCAAGACGGTAAAGAAGTTCTCCGTCAAACGCGCGGCGCTGCTGGCCATCATCAACGATTTCAAGCAGCCCGAGGACGAGCGCATGGCGGCGCGCATGCGGTTGCAGCAGCTGCCGCGAAATGCGTCTCCGACGCGGGTCCGAAACCGCTGCAAGCTGACGGGCCGCCCGCGCGGCGTGTACCGCAAGTTCGGCCTGGGGCGCAACAAGCTGCGCGAAATCGCCATGCGCGGTGAAATCCCCGGCATGACCAAAGCCAGCTGGTGAGAGGAGACAGAGTATGAGCATGAGTGACCCGATCGCCGATATGCTGACCCGCATCCGCAATGCGCAACTGGCGGAGAAGCTGTTGGTGGCGATGCCGTCGTCGCGTGTGAAGACGTCCATCGCCCAAGTGCTGAAGGACGAGGGCTACATTGAAGAATTCAAGGTGCGCAATGAGGACGGGAAGCCCACCCTCGAGATTGCTCTGAAGTACTACGCGGGCGAGCCGGTGATCGAGAAGATCGAACGCGTCAGCCGTCCCGGACTGCGCATTTACAAAGGCCGCGACGAGATTCCCAAGATCATGAACGGACTGGGAATCGCCATCGTATCCACCTCCAAGGGTGTGATGACCGACAGAAAAGCGCGCGCCACCGGGATTGGCGGCGAAGTGCTGTGCATCGTGGCTTAAGGGGACGAAACCATGTCTCGAATCGGAAAGAACCCCATTGTCGTGCCCAAGGGCGTCGAAGTAACGCTGTCGGCCGAGGCGGTCGCAGTGAAAGGGCCGCTGGGTACTCTGACCCAGCGCCTAAACAGTGACATCAAGATTGAACGCGACGGCGACACGCTGCTGTGTATCGTGAACAACGAATCCACCCGGGCCAACGCCATGTCCGGCACCATCCGGGCCCTCGTGGCCAACATGGTCGAGGGCGTGACCAAGGGATTCGAAAGGAAGCTGACGCTGGTCGGCGTCGGCTACCGCGCGCAGGCGCAAGGCGACAAGCTCAATCTTGCGCTCGGTTTTTCGCATCCGGTGGTGCACCAGATGCCCAAGGGCGTCAAGGTCGAGACCCCGAGCCAGACGGAGATCGTTCTGCGCGGCAACGACAAGCAGCAGGTCGGCCAGGTGGCCGCAGAGGTACGCGCCTATCGCAGCCCCGAGCCGTATAAAGGCAAGGGCGTGCGCTATACGGGCGAGAAAGTGGTCTTGAAAGAGACCAAGAAGAAGTAAGCGGAGCTAAAGCCATGATAGATAAAAAAGAGGCGCGACTGCGCCGGGCACGCAGATCGCGGGCCAAGATCGCTGAACTCAAGGCGGTGCGCCTGGCGGTGCATCGCACCAACAGTCACATTTATGCCCAGGTGATTTCCGCCTGCGGCACCAAGGTGTTGACTGCGGCTTCCACGCTGGAGAAGGAAGTGCGCGCTGCCGTGGCCAATGGCGGAAACGTAAAGGCGGCTGAGGCCGTCGGCAAACGCATCGCCGCCAAAGCCAAACAACTCGGCATCGAGAAAGTGGCATTCGACCGCGGCGGCCTGCAGTATCACGGCCGCGTCAAAGCGCTGGCGGAAGCCGCGCGCGAAGCCGGGCT
>DAIDTN010000107.1 GCA_027457185.1 Burkholderiales bacterium
AAATCGAGGTCCGCCCCCTGGTTCGCCTGCAGCACGTGGTCGACGTAGAGCCTGGTGTAGCCGCGCGTCATCGGCGCTTTTGGCGCTTTCCATTTCTTGCGCCGGCGCGCGAGTTCGCGCTCGGGCACGTCCAGGTGCAGCCTGCGCTTGGCCACGTCGAGCTCGATCATGTCGCCGTTCTCGACCAGGGCCAGGGCGCCGCCCGCGGCGGCCTCGGGCGCAATGTGCAGCACCACCGTGCCGTAGGCGGTGCCGCTCATGCGCGCGTCCGAGATGCGCACCATGTCGGTGATGCCTTTCCTGAGCACTTTCGGCGGCAGCGGCATGTTGCCGACCTCGGCCATGCCCGGATAGCCCTTGGGCCCGCAGTTCTTCAGCACCATGACGCAGTTCTCGTCGATGTCGAGCTTGGGGTCGTCGATGCGGCGGTGAAATTCCTGAATGTTCTCGAACACCACCGCGCGCCCCTTGTGCTTCATCAGCCGCGGCGTTGCCGCCGAGGGCTTGATGATGGCGCCGTCGGGGCAGAGGTTGCCGCGCAGCACGGCGATGCCGGTGTTCTTCTTGAACGGTTGCGCGAACGGCGTAATCACCTCGCGCTTGAAACACTCGGCCCTCTTGTTGTTGTCCCAGATGGTTTTGCCGTTGACGGTGAGCGCCTTCTTGTGCAGCAAGCCCTGTTCCCCCAACTCGCGCAGCACCACCGGCAGGCCGCCGGCATAGTAGAAGTCTTCCATCAGGTACTTGCCCGAGGGCATCAGGTTGAGCACGGTATGCACGCCGCGCCCGAGCCGGTCCCAGTCGTCCAGGCCGAGCTCGACGCCGACGCGGCGCGCGAGCGCGATCAGGTGGATCACCGCATTGGTCGAGCCGCCGATCGCCGCGTTGGCGCGTATCGCGTTCTCGAACGCCGCGCGCGTGATAATCTTGGAAATCGTCAGGTCTTCCTTGACCATGTCGACGATGCGCCGGCCGGCCATGCGCGCGAGCAGGTTGCGGCGCGCATCCACCGCCGGAATCGCGGCGTTGCCGGGCATGCCCATGCCCAGCGCCTCGACCATGCACGCCATGGTGGAGGCGGTGCCCATGGTCATGCAGTGGCCGTGGGAACGGTGCATGCAGGACTCGGCTTCGTGGAATTCGTCCGTGGTCATCTTGCCGGCGCGCACATCCTCGGACATGGACCAGGTATTGGTGCCCGAACCGATGTCGGTGCCGCGGTATTTGCCCGAGAGCATCGGCCCGCCGGAAACGGCGATCGCCGGGATGTCCACGCTTGCGGTGCCCATCAGCAGCGAAGGCGTGGTCTTGTCGCAGCCCACCAGCAGGACTACGCCGTCCAGAGGATTGGCGCGGATCGATTCCTCCACGTCCATCGACGCGAGATTGCGGTACAGCATCGCGGTCGGCCGCATCAGCGTCTCGCCCAGCGACATGACCGGGAATTCCAGCGGAAAGCCGCCGGCTTCGAGAACGCCGTTCTTCACTTGCTCGGCGATGACGCGAAAGTGGGTGTTGCAGGGCGTGAGTTCGGACCAGGTGTTGCAGATGCCGATCACCGGCCGGCCGTCGAACTGGTCGTGCGGCACGCCGCGGTTCTTTACCCAGGAGCGATAGATGAAGCCGTAGATGTCTTCTCTCCCGAACCATTGTTGGCTGCGGAGTTTTTTCGGCGATTTTTTGGCCATGGCCATGCCCTCTCAGTAAGTGGCGCGGCCGCCGGAGATGTCGAACACGCCGCCGGTGGTGAAAGAGCAATCCGCGGACGCGAGCCAGCACGCCATCGCCGCGATTTCCTCGACCAGGACAAAGCGTCCCATCGGGATTTTTGCCAGCATGTAGTTGATGTGCTGTTCGGTCATCTGATCGAAAATCGCCGTTCTTGCGGCTGCCGGAGTGATGCAGTTGACGTTTACGCCGTCCTTGGCAAGCTCCTTGCCCAGCGACTTGGTCAGCGAGATCACGCCCGCCTTGGAGGCGGAATAGGCGACCGCGTTGGGATTGCCTTCCTTGCCGGCGATCGAGGCGATGTTGACGATGCGGCCGTATTTTTGTTTCACCATATGCGGTGCCACGGCGCGGCAGGTGAGGAACTGGCTGGTGAGGTTGACCTTGATGACCCGCTCCCATTCGTCCACCGGGTAGTCAACGGTGGGCGCGTTGGCGCCGGCGATGCCCGCGTTGTTCACCAGGATATCGACCTTGCCGAGCGCGGCTACCGCCGCGGCCGTGCCCTGCGCGACCGATTTCTCGTCGGCCACGTCCACGGCATCTCCGCTCACGGGTCCCTACAGCGCAGACAGCGTTTGCTGCAGCAGCTTCTGGTCGCGGTCCCAGATACGCACGCTCGCGCCCGAGGCGAGCATGCGCTTGACGATCGCGAGCCCTATGCCCTGGGCGCCGCAGGTGACGATGGCCGTGCGTTGTTTCAGATCGATTTGGTTCATGGTTCAGGCCTCGAGAAAGTGTTACCGCGGACGAGCGCGGATGCCGCGAAAAAGCCGGCGCGCGCCGGCGCCGGCAGCCGGTGCCGACTTATTCCTTCACCGCGCCGGTCATGCCGGCGACGTAGTGCTCGACGAAAAAAGAATAGATCACCGCGACCGGCAGCGAGCCGAGCAGGGCGCCCGCCATCAGCGCCCCCCAGTGATAGACGTCGCCGTCCACCAGCTCGGTGACCACGCCTATGGGCACGGTCTTGTTCTCCGAGGAGGAGATGAAGGTGAGGGCATAGATGAATTCGTTCCACGACAGCGTGAACGCGAAGATTCCTGCCGAGATCAGGCCCGGCACCGCGAGCGGCAGCACGATCCTGGTCAGGATCTGCAGCCGGCTCGCGCCGTCGATCAGCGCGCATTCCTCGAGTTCGAACGGAATCGAGCGGAAATAACCCATCAGCAACCAGGTGCAAAACGGAATCAGAAAGGTCGGATAAGTGAGGATCAGCGCCCAGCGCGTGTCGAACAGGCCCACCTTGAACACGACGTAGGCGAGCGGGATGAACAGGATCGACGGCGGCACCAGGTAGGCGAGAAAAATGCCCAGACCGATTTGGCGCGAGCCGGAAAAGCGCAGCCGTTCGATCGCATACGCGGCGAGCACGCTCGCGAACAGTGAAAACAAGGTGGCCACCACCGACACCACTACCGTGTTCCACATCCACGCCGGATAGTCGGTTTCGAACAGCAACTTCTTGAAATGCTCCAGCGTCGGATCGATCAGCCAGAACGGGTTGCGCGCGTGCGACAGCAGCTCGGCGTCCGGTTTTAACGAGGTGATGACCATCCAGTAGAACGGGAACAGCAGCACGAACAGGAAAATGAGCAAAGGGATATAGATGATCACCACCCGCCGCGGCAGCGATACCAGGTAGTTCATGCCCTGTGTGTCTTGCTTGTCTTCGGTTTCTTTGCTCATTTGTCGCTGCCGCCTTGTTGCCACGCCCGGCGCTGCAGGCCGAAGTACGAAAACAATATCGCCGCCAGCAGAAACGGGATCATCGCGGTCGACAGCGCCGCGCCCTCGCCCAGCGCGCCGCCGGAAATGGCACGCTGGTAGGACAGTGTCGCCATCAGATGGGTGGCATGGAGCGGGCCGCCGTGGGTGAGCACGTAGATCAGCTGGAAATCGGTGAAGGTGAACAGCACCGAGAACGTCATCACCACCGCGATGATCGGGGTCAATAGCGGCAGGGTGACGTACCAGAACTGCTGCGATGGCTTGGCGCCGTCGATGGATGCGGCCTCGTACAGCGAGGGCGGAATGGTCTGCAGTCCGGCGAGCAGGCAGATGGCGACGAACGGCACGCCGCGCCAGACATTGGCGATGATGGTCGACATGCGCGCGAGCCAGGGATCGCCGAGAAAGTCGATATAGCTGTGGATCCACCCCCATTTCATCAGCACCCAACTTATCACCGAGAACTGGGCGTCGTAGATCCACCAGAAGGCGATCGCGGACAGGGCCGTCGGCACGATGAACGGCAACAGTACCACGGCGCGCACGAACGACTTGAACGGGATGTTCTGGTTCAGCAGGATCGCCAGCCACAGCCCAAGCGCAAACTTGATGGTGCTGGCCACTACCGTGTAGAAAAGCGTGTTGAACAGCGACAGCCGCGCCACCGAGTCGCCGAACAGGTAGACGAAGTTATCCAGACC
>DAIDTN010000108.1 GCA_027457185.1 Burkholderiales bacterium
CCGCCAACGCCGCGGCGGGCTCCCTGCTTTTTTTGGTCTCGCCCAGACTGCCGGGAATCAGCATCACCGATTCCACCGCGTCGGTCGCTATGATTTCATCCACCAGGTCGTAGACGGCACTGGCGGCGACCGCGACGATCAGCATATCGAGCTTTCCCGCCAGCGCTTTCAGGCTTTCGACGCATCGGACGCCATCGATCTCTTTCTCGCCCGGGCGAATGATAACCAGCCGCTCCTTGCTGTAACCGCTGCCAATCAGATTGCGCAGGATGATCCGGCCGAAGTTCATGCCGCTGGCCGAGACGCCGATAATGCCGATCGAGGCCGGATGGAGAAGCTTGTCGATCTTGTGGATC
This sequence comes from Burkholderiales bacterium, assembly GCA_027457185.1. Classification (GTDB taxonomy): domain Bacteria; phylum Pseudomonadota; class Gammaproteobacteria; order Burkholderiales; family SG8-39; genus 2-12-FULL-64-23. The sequence continues at coordinate 357 of DAIDTN010000108.1, forward strand.
GGGCGGGACAGGCGGCCCGCAGGCGGCGCGCCGAACTCGCACTGGGCGTTTTGCACCAGCACGCGCTTGCCGATGTGCACCGCATTCAGCTCCAGGCTGCGCAACACGATCGAGGCCTCCGGATTGCCCGGTGCATAGTTGCGTGCCAGCGCAAGCAGCCGTTCGAAACAGGCCTGGAGTTGCGCATCCGGGGGCGGCGATCCCGCGCGGGCCAGTCTCTGATAGGCAAGCGTGCGCCGGAACAAGCCGAGAAAATCGCCGGCGTCGGTCAGATCGGCGGCGGCATAGACCGAGGCGCGATCTTTCCTGAAATTGCTCTCGTCCAGGTTCGCATCCGCCCCGCCCATCCCCGCGCTGAGCACCATTCCGAATTCGCGCGTGTTGTTCAGGCTGATGCGCACCTCGAGCGCGGACGATTCCGCCGTCGCCGGTGTGCCGTCCCCGAAACCGATTTCGAAACTGGATAACAGTGCGCCCAGTTCGACGCGGTTCAGCTCGCTGCGTCCCGCGGCTGCGGCCTGCCGGAATATGGCCGCCGTTTCCGCACTCAAGGCAGCGGCGCCGGTCTTGGAGTTGGATGAATTCTGCATGCCACTCGCTCCCTTGATCCCCGTTGCCCTGGTTCTTTATCTCGTACCGCGCACCGGCAGGTGCGGCAGCGCGAAACCCTGGTTGTAGGCAGCGCGCGTGATCAACACGAACTTGAACTGCCAGCCGGTCGCGAGCGCGGCCACGCCGGCCAAGGGCATGAGGACGCGCGCGACCTCCGGCACAAACCAGCCGACGAGCAGTAATGCCAATGGCGCGACGGTGCCCAATTGGACTAGCATCTTGCCCGCCCGATCCAGCGCCGCGAGCGCCGGGCGCACCGCGGCTTTCGCCACCCCGCCGCGGTAGATGGACCAGGCCAGAACGCGCGCTATCAGCGCCAGCGAGAAATATCCGAGCGCGCCCCTGGCCGGCGTATCGGCCAGCACCGCCAGCGCGACGAACAAGCCGGCGCCCTCGGCAAGCGCGGTGGTGAAGACCAGCCATATCAGCGCCGGGACGCGCCAGGCCGGTATGCCTTTGGCCGCCTGCAGAATGCGGCCCTGGCAGTAGGCGAAGACCAGGGCGGCCAGCGCAGCCGCTTGCGCCAGATGAAGGCTGGCGAACCATACAGCCGCCAGCCCCAAGGCGAACACCAGGCCCGCGGCAAAGGATTCGCGCGTCATCCACGAGGTGAACGGATTGAAACCGACATTCATGGCGCGCAGCGGCCGTCCGATCTCGAACCAGACCGAAAGCAAGCCGGCGCCGATCAGCGCCATCCCGAGGAGCATTTCGGCCCGCAGCGCGTTTCCGGCCGCACCGGAGATCGCCACAGCGACCAGCAGTCCGGCGCCCGCGCTGCCGAACATGAAATTGAAAGCCGCGCGGAAATCCCAATTCGTCTGGTGCCAGGGTTTAGGTCCGAAATTGTCGTTCATGCTGATGCATCCCCCTGCTTCTTATCCCATATGTAGTAGAACCCCGGCCCGGTGCCTAGTTCCTCATGCATGCGGAAGGTCTGGTTCTCGGCAAGCAGCTGCGAGACATTGCTGTGCGGATCTTCGAGGTCGCCAAAGCTCAGCGTCTGCGAGATGCAGCTGTTGACGCAGGCGGGCGTGGCTTCGGGATCGATCCCCGGTGTCAGGCCTTTTGCCAGGCCGGCATCGATGCGGTCGACGCAGAAAGTGCATTTGGTCGCAACCGCCAGCCGCTTGGGATTGAAGGCCTGCGTCTCCTGGACGGTCGCCTTGCCGTAGGCGAAGCTCGCGCGGTCCGTCTTGTAGCGCGCCTGATAGGGACAGGCGATCGCGCAGTAGCTGCAGCCTATGCACAGCTCGTAGTCGATGGTGACGATACCGTCGGGCCGCTTCTTCGTGGCGGTGGAGGGGCACACATGCATGCAGGGCGGCTCGTCGCAATGCATGCAGCCGACCGGCACGAAAACACGCTTTACCGCCGGGTACTCGCCCACTTCCATGTCGAGTACGCGCCGCCACTGCACCTCCGGCGGCGTCGCATTGGCCTGCTTGCACGAAGCGGTGCAGGTCTGGCAGCCGACGCAGCGGCGCAGGTCCGCGACCATGGCCCAGCGCGTCATTTTCCAACCCCGCTGCGTTTCAGGCTCACGCGCACCACGTCCGCGCCCGACCCTGTGGCATCGGTGAGCTCCATCGACATCGGCACCAGGGAGTTCATGCTGGGCACGCCGAAATCCTTGGCGAACGGCGTCGCCCAGTGGCTGAACTGCCCTATCAGCAGCAAGGTGTCGGGGCGTATGCCCTGGCGCACCACAGCCCTGGCGCTGACGTTGTTCAATGGTGTGGCGATCTCGACCGGGTCGCCTTCGGCGATGCCGAGCTTTTCCGCCGTGCCCGTGTTGATGATCACGCCGCGATGGCCGGAGATGTTATCGGCGACTTCGCGGATCATCTGAATGCCGACATTATTGCCCCAGGAATACTGCATGCTGCGCGAGGTCAGCAGCCAGAACGGAAAATCCTTGGTCGTGCCGCCCATTTTCAGCAGCGACTTTTCCCACAGGCCGGGAAAATCCTTCCACTTGGGCAAGGTCTGATACTCGGCGAGCTGCTCGTTCCACCATTGCATGTCGTGCTCGTGCAGCCGGTTGCCGAGCTCTTTTCCGATCCGGTACAGACGCTCCTGATACGGCACCTCGAATCGCAGACCCTGCGCCGCCAGTGTGGGGAACAGGTACCAGTCGGCATGCGGGAACGGTTTGGTGGCAAGCCCATTTTCCTTCCACCAGGCGAGGTCATGCACCTCTTTGCCGTCGCTCAGTTCGGCGCTGGCGGCCTTGCACACGGCGTCCCAGATCTCGTCGCGGCCGTGGGCGACTTTTGGATCCAGTGAAAAATACCAGCTGGCGCCCTTAAGCCGCACGCCGCCGGCGCCGCGGTTGATCGCGGCGTTGTACTGCTCCAGCAGACCGGTGCGGCGCGCGAGTTCGGTGGCGATATCGGGGAAGTCGCGCGCCTCGCCCTGCGCCGCCACCACCGGCTGGCGCAGAGCGTAACCCTCGTGCTCCCAGAACTGCTCGATGTACTTGGAGCCGCCGATGCGGATCAACTGCAGGCTCTCGAGGTCGGTCGCATCCGGCAGCAGGATGTCCGCCATATGGTTGGTCTCGTCGCGCGTATAAGCCATCGCGACCACAAAGGGAAAGCGCGCCATGGTCGCCGACACGCCCTTGGTGTCCCAGAACGAAATTGCCGGATTGGTGCGGTAGACGAACCACACTTCGGGCAACGTCACCGTTGGCAGACCCTTGGGTGTCTCCTTCTGAAACATCCAGGAAAAATGCGTAGGTCCCAGCGCCTGGCTCCACGGCCCGTTGGCCGCCAGCGGCACCATCGTTCGATAGGCATTGCGGATATTCGGCCGGGCGCTCCAGTGCTCGCGGTCGGTCGGATTCATCGGGTAATGCATGAATCCATCCGGTCCCGGCTTCACGCTTTCGTGCCGCTCCGACAGCGGGCGGTTGAGCCGCACCGTGGTCCCGAGCGTGCCGCCGGGAACTTCCAGGGCGCCGACCAGGACAGCGAGCAGCGTGCGCGCCCATACGCATTCGAAGCCGCCCCAGCCGTTGTTCACGGTCTTGCCCAGGCTCACCGATACCGGGCGGTAAGGCAGGGTCTTGCCTTCGATCTCTATCGTCGCCCCGACCTGCGCGTGATCCAGGTACTCGTTGGCGATGCGGCGCATGGTCGCGGCGGGCACGTCGCAGATTTCGGCCGCCCACTCGGGCGAGTAGGGCCGGACGTGCTCGACCAGTTTGGCGAAGGACGGGCTGCCTTCGAGCCGGCCCTGCGCCAGAACCGCTTCGTCCGGGCCAATCTCGACCGCGTCGCAGGCGAAGGCGCCTTCGAGGGCCGGATCGCAGTCGGGCGTGTCGTAGGTCACCGCGGCATTGCAGTTCAAGTCCCACAGCAGCGGTTTCTTCGTCGCCGCATCGCGCAGGAAAAATCCGTTGGCACCGACCAGGTAAGGCGAATTCGTATGCTGCTTGAGAAACGGCAGGTCGAGCCGCTCCCGTGCGGATTCGTGCAGCATCACATGGATCAGCGCGTACAGGAATGCGGGATCGGTCTTGGGCTTTATCGGCACCCACTCGGCCGAACACGCGCCGGTGATCGATAAGTGCGGCTCGATCTGCACGCGCTTCATGCCGCGCTCGCGCGCGTTGGCGTGGCGCCACACCCCGACCACGCCGCCGGAGGCCTCCGAATTGGCGCCGCAGGAGATGACATAATTGCACATCGGCGTGTCCGGACACACGGGGAAGGCGCGGTGCCAGAATTCGCCGTATAAATGCTCGGAGTGGGTGCATTTCACCCCCTGTCCCGAGCCGAAACCCATATCGACCGGCCCCCAGGCGGCGAGGAACGCGGGGAAGGTGCCCATGTAGGACTGCGGCGTGCCGCCGCCGCCGAAATTCGCGGCGACCTTGGGATAGCCGGATGCGTCGAGCAAGCCGGCCTCCCTGACCGAACGCAGTTTGGCGGCGATGGTATCGAGCGCTTCGGCCCAGGAGATCGGGACGAAGCCCGGATCCTCGTTCCTGCCCTTGTTCGGGTTAGTGCGCCGCATCGGCGTGAGCACGCGATTCGGGTTGTAGGTCTTCTGCACCAGGCCGTAGGCTTTTACGCACACTTTGCCGCCGCCGGGATGCACGCCGCAAGCGGCGAAGTTCGGTTCCACCTCGGTGGCCACGCCGTCCACGACTTTCACCGTCAGCAAATCCGGGCCCGCCACGCACTGGTAGCAGTAGGTCGCGCGCTTACCGTACGCAGCGAGCGCCGCAGCCGCTGGTTCCGGCGCGTTCATTTCAGTCCTGCCTTCTGCGCATTCATTGTCCGTTCTCCAGTTGTTTCTGGCTCGCTGCCGCTATCGGTTCATGCAATCACAGCGCGGCCGGCGTCGCTTTGATCCAGATTAATCAGCAGCCATGTACTTTCCCGCATCTCACAACCCTAGATAAGCCTCTTTCACCTGTTCGTCTTCGAGCAGCGCGGCACCGCTGCCGGAAAGCACTACGCGGCCGGTCTCGAGCACGTAGGCGCGATCGGCAACAGCCAAGGCCGCGCGCGCATTCTGGTCCACCAGGAAGATCGTCGTCTTGGCCGATTTCAGCGCGCGCACGCAAGTGAAAATCTCCTCCACCAGTTTTGGCGCGAGTCCCATGCTCGGCTCGTCGAGCAGCAGCAGTCTGGGCAAAGCCATCAGCCCCCGGCCCATGGCGAGCATCTGCTGCTGGCCTCCGGACAGCGTCCCTGCCGGCTCCCTGCGCTTTTGCTTCAGCACCGGAAACATCGTGTACACGCGCTCGAGGCCCTGCGCCGCCTCCATCTTGCTGCGCAGGTAGGCGCCCAGGCGCAGATTGTCCTCGACCGACAGCGACGCGAACACCTGCCGTCCCTCGGGTACCTGCACGATGCCGAGGCGCACGCGTTTGTCCGGAGCAGCTGCGGTGATGTCCGCACCCTCGAAGCGCACGCGCCCGGCGCTCACCGGCTGCACGCCGGAGAGCGCGCGCAGCAGCGTCGTCTTGCCGGCGCCGTTGGCGCCCACCAGCGCCACCAGCTCCCCCTCGTCCACGTGCAGATCGATGCCCCTGAGCGCCGGAATGCGCCCGTAGCGGCTGCCCAATCCCTCGACCTCGAGCATCATCGGTGCATCTCCACCGCCACCGCGACTGCGCCGGCGACGGCCTCGCCATATGCGCCGTCCTGCACCAGCGCGCTGCCGAGATAGGCTTCGATGACTTTGGGGTCGTTGCGTACCGCCAGCGCAGGGCCCTCGGCGAGTTTGTGCCCGTAGTCGAGCACCAGAATGCGATCGGATACACCCATCACCAGCCGCATGTTGTGCTCCACCAGCACCACGGTGACGCCGCGGCCGGTAAGCCTGCCGATCAGGTCGTCCAGTTCGAGCGCCTCGGTCGGATTGAGACCGGCGGCCGGCTCGTCGAGCAGCA
>DAIDTN010000109.1 GCA_027457185.1 Burkholderiales bacterium
GTTCGTGCGGCGCCAGCGCATCGAGCGCAATATCGCCGTCATGTTCATGGTCGACATGAGCGGCTCGACCAAGGGCTGGATCAACGCCTGCGAGCGCGAGGCGCTGGTGCTGCTGTGCGAAGCGCTGGAGGCGTTGGGCGATCGCTATGCGATCTACGGTTTCTCCGGCTGGACGCGCAAGCGCTGCGACATTTACCGCATCAAGACCTTCGGCGAACACTACGGCGAGGCGGTGCGCGGCCGCATCGCCGGAGTCGAGCCGCGCGATTACACGCGCATGGGCGTGGCGATCCGGCATCTCACCGGGATCCTCAACCAAGTCGAGGCGAAGACACGCATCCTGTTCACCCTGTCCGACGGCAAGCCCGACGATTTTCACGACGGCTACCGCGGCGACTACGGCATCGAGGACACGCGCCAGGCGCTTATCGAAGCGCGCCAGTCGGGCATACATCCGTTCTGCGTCACCATCGACGAACAGGCGCGCGACTATCTGCCGCACATGTACGGTCCGGCGAGCTGGGTGCTGATCGACGACGCCGGCCAGTTGCCGCTGAAGACGGCGGAAGCGTACCGGCGCCTGACCAGCTGAAGCGGCTCAAACAAGCGCAAGCCGCATGCGCTTGTTTGTGCCGCCCGCTACCGGCGCGGCTATGCCAGGCGTGCGGATTGCGCCTGCCGCTGCGGCCGGGCGGGGCCGAGTACATCGAACAACCGGTCGCGTACTTCCTGTATCGGACCGGCGCCGGCGATTCGCACGTACTTGGGCGCGCGCGGATCCGCGCTGGCGGCCCAGTCCAGGTAGTGTTCGGTCAGCGCCGAGGCATGAAGTCGATAGACTTCCAGCCGTTTCCGTGCGGTTTCGGGCTGGTCGTCGACGCGCTGGACCAGGTCTTCCCCGGTAATGTCGTCCTTGCCCGCTGTCTTGGGCGGATTGAATATCACGTTATAGGTGCGGCCAGAGGACAGGTGCACCCGCCGTCCGCTCGTGCGCTTGACCAGCTCGGATTCGTCGAGCCATAGTTCCACCACCACGTCGACATCGATTCCGGCTTTCTCCATGGCCAGCGCCTGAGGAATGGTGCGCGGAAAGCCGTCCAGCAGGAATCCGCCTTCGCAGTCCGGCTGTTCGACCCGCGCCTTTACCAGTCCGATGATGACTTCGTCGGGAACCAGGCCGCCAGAATCCATGTACTTCTTTGCCTGCAGCCCGAGCGGCAGCCCTTTGTCTATCGCCGCCCGCAGCATGTCGCCGGTCGAAATCTGCGGGATGCCGTAGCGTTGTGTAATGAAGCCCGCCTGGGTTCCTTTGCCCACCGCCGGTGGGCCGAACAAAATCAGCCGCATGGTTGTCCCTTTCGAGAGTTGCCGGGCCTGGCGCCGGCAGCCGCGCGTGATGGATGCCGGCCGCCGCGCGCGTAGCTCTGCCGGCTCAATGCGCGAGTGCGGCTTCGATCTCGGAAAACGTGCGCGCCACTTCGGCAGTCTGGATCATCGCTCCGAGCTGGCGTCCGATCTGCGAGGTGGAGAATAAGCCGCGCACCGTTTGGCCGCTGTGGTTGCCATACTCCGCCGCGATCGCGTGCTGCCGTCCGGCCCGTTTGAGCGTCGCCACAATATGCCCGACTGACGAGCGGCGTACGTCTTCCATGTCCAGGACTTCCAGGCGGCCCTGCGGCGTCATGATCTCGCGCACCAGCACCTCTTCGCGTTTGCATCGGCGTTCCGCGACCACCCGCATCGGCTTTTCGCCCAGCGTGTCGGGCGCGGTGAGCAGGCCTTCGACCCGGCGAGCGTGATCGAGCACCAGCAGCAAACGCACGCTGTGCTGCAGCATGCGCCTGTTTGCTTCCTCGATGGTGTCGTGTGACTGGATGACGACGGCGTTGACGTACTTGAGATCGGTCATGACGTCGATTGCCGGATTGTCCAGCGTTACCCGCTCCGGCAATGCCTTGGAAGGGGTGCTGAAATCACAACCCGGCTGGAGCAGGCTGGATGCTAACGGGGCATACTGTCGCGACATGATAGTGTCTCCGTGCCGAAGTTTCTATCGAAGCCAAAAGCGTTCTCTGACGATTGCGCCATCCTGGCGCGCACCGTCCGGCGCGCCACCATATGAACAAGAAAACCAGTAGGGCGCCAACGAATTTTTTCTATCCGGCGATAAGCTGCAGGGAGATTGCTTGCTGCAGCTGGACCGGTTCGATCGAATGTGGAACAAGGCGACATCCGCAAATCCCTCGCGCAGCGAAACGGGCGCGCCGGTTGCCGGGAACTTTCCGGGACGCCTGCCGCATATCGGGATATTGGGAAAATGCCGCCGGTGCATTACAATTGCGGCTGCGGGAGCACCGCTTTCGCCACATGCGGTTTTGCCGGTCACATCGGATTTCGTGGAGCTTCCCGTTGCAGATCGTTTGCCTTGATTTGGAAGGCGTGCTGATTCCGGAAATCTGGATCGAGTTTTCGCGGCGCACCGGCATCCCGGAACTGGCGCGGACCACGCGCGACGAACCCGATTACGACAAGCTGATGCGCGGCCGCATCGACATCCTCGGCGCGCACGGGCTGGGCCTGCCCGACATCCAGGCGGTCATCGCCGGCATGCGCCCGCTCGAAGGCGCGCGCGAGTTCCTCGACTGGCTGCGCGCGGAATACCAGGTGGTGATCCTGTCGGATACCTATTACCAGTTCGCGGCGCCGCTGATGCGCGCGCTCGGCTATCCGACGCTGTTCTGCCACGAGCTCGTGGTCGAACCCGGCGGCCGCGTGCGCGACTACCGGCTGCGCATGCCGGACCAGAAGCGCGCTTCGGTGCAGGCTTTCAGGGAACTCAATTTCCGTACCATCGCCGCGGGCGACTCCTACAACGACACCAGCATGCTGAGCGAGGCCGATGCCGGAATTCTGTTCTGCCCTCCCGCCAGCGTGGCAGCCGAGTTTCCGCAGTTTCCGGTGACCCGCAACTACGACGAGCTGCGGCGGGCGGTCGTCGGCGCAGGCAGCGCCTGAAGCATATCCTGTCCGTATCGGGCCACGGACATCGATCAGGAGACCAACATGAGCGATGTAGATGAGAAGACCAGGCCGCACCCCCGTTCGGCCAAACCGGCCGACGGCGCCGACCGCACGCTCGACGTGCTGCATTTCGAACGCGACTCGCTGCGCGCGATCTTTGCGCCGAAGAGCGTGGCGGTGATCGGCGCGACCGAAAGCGCGGGCCGGGTCGGACGCACCGTGCTGTGGAACCTCATCAGCAATCCCTTCGGCGGCACGGTCTATCCGGTCAACAAACAGCACCATCATGTGCTCGGGATCAAGGCGTATCCGAGCGTAGGCAGCATACCCGAGCAGGTCGACCTGGCGGTCATCGTCACGCCCGCCCTGACCGTGCCGGGGATAGTCGGCGAGTGCGTCACGGCGGGGGTCAAGGGAGCGATCATCATCTCCGCCGGGTTCAAGGAGGCGGGCGCCGCCGGCGTGGAACTGGAACGCCAGATTGTGGAACAGGCGCGCGGCAGGATGCGCCTGATCGGCCCGAACTGCCTGGGCGTGATGCGCCCCAGGACGCACCTGAATGCGACCTTTGCCAGCGCGATGGCGCGGCCCGGCACGGTCGGCTTCATCAGCCAGAGCGGCGCGCTCTTAACCGCCGTGCTCGACTGGAGCTTTCGCGAGAACGTCGGCTTTTCCGCCTGCGTTTCCGTCGGCTCGATGCTCGATGTCGACTGGGGCGACCTGATCAACTTTCTCGGTGACGATCCGCACACGCACAGCATCATGATCTACATGGAGTCCATCGGCGACGCGCGCTCGTTCATCTCGGCCGCGCGCGAGGTCGCGCTGACCAAGCCGATCATCGTGATCAAGGCGGGGCGCACCGCGGCGGCGGCGAGGGCCGCGGCCTCGCATACCGGCGCGCTTGCCGGCAGCGACGACGTGCTCGACGCGGTGTTCCGCCGCTGCGGCGTGCTGCGCGTCAGTTCGATTTCCGACCTGTTCCACATGGCCGAGGTGCTGGCGAAGCAGCCGCGCCCGTCGGGTCCGCGCCTGACCATCGTCACCAATGCCGGCGGGCCGGGCGTGCTCGCCACCGACACCCTGATCGCGCTCTGCGGCGAACTGGCGGAGCTGTCGACGGAATCGATCGCGGCGCTCGACCAGGTGCTGCCGCCGCACTGGAGCCACGGCAACCCGATCGACATTCTCGGCGACGCCGATCCGGAGCGCTACGCGCAGGCGCTGGCGATCGCAGTCAAGGATCCGAGCAGCGACGGATTGCTGGTGGCGCTTACGCCGCAGGCGATGACCGATCCTACCGAAACGGCCAGGCGTTTGAGCGCCTTCGCCGTGAGCCGCGGCAAGCCGGTGCTCGCGAGCTGGATGGGCGGCAAGGACGTGGTCGCGGGCGAGGCGATTCTGAACCAGGCGAACATACCGACTTTCGGTTATCCGGATACCGCGGCGCGCATCTTTACCCTGATGTGGCGCTATGCCTATAACCTGCGCGGCCTGTACGAAACACCGACTTTGGTGGCGGCCGCGGCGGATGCGGCGCCGGACCGGGCGCGGGTGCAGCAGCTCATCCGCGACGTGCGCGCCTCCGGCCGCACGCTGCTGTCGGAGTTCGAGTCGAAGCAGGTGCTGGCGGCCTACGGCATCCCGACCGTGCCGACGCGCATTGTCGCGAGCGCAGACGAAGCGGTGCAGTGCGCGGCAGCCATGGGCTATCCG
>DAIDTN010000110.1 GCA_027457185.1 Burkholderiales bacterium
TGGCGGCGATCCGTGCGGCCGGGGCGCCGGCCGCGCAAATCCGTTCACTGCCGTTCGAAGTATCTCCCTGCGTCGACCGATGCAGACGAACAACCATTGCGCGCTCCGCGGGCGCTCCGCGCGCCAACCGTGATTTTGGTACGGATAAAAAGCGCATCCGTACCAAAATCACGGTTATGGATAAAGGCAGAAGCGGTTTCGGGGTTTGACTTTATTCAAGATCGCCGATGGCGCGTGGACGGATTTTCGTCCGCACGCGATCGGTGATCCGCGCGGACGAGCCGGCGTCCGCGCAAGCTAGATCGCTGTAGCTCGGGTTACCCCGATACGTTTGCGAACTTGGCCACCCGCCTACATCTGCTTCAGCATCGTCTCCGCGTCGGAGACTTCGAATTTGCCCGGGCCCTCGACGTTGAGTTGCTTGACGACACCGTCCTGCACCAGCATCGAATAGCGGTTCGAACGCACACCCATATTGCGCGCGGTGAGATCGAGTTCCAGGCCTAGCGCCTTGGTCCAAATGGCGCTGCCGTCGGCCAGCATGCGCACTTTGTTGCCGGTTTTCTGCGTGCGACCCCAGGCGCCCATGACGAACGCATCATTGGTGGCCACGCACCAGATTTCGTCTACGCCCTTGGCCTTCAGTTTGCCGTAGTTGGCGAGGTAGCTCGGCACATGCTTCGCCGAACAAGTCGGAGTGTAGGCGCCGGGCAGGGCAAAGATGGCGATTTTCTTGCCCTTGGTCGCTTCGGCGACGCTGATGTCGTGGGGATTTAACGGACATCCGGCGGCTTCGTCGTATTCGGTGGCCTCGCTCAACTTGCCGTCCGGCAGGCGGTCTCCAACTTTGATCATTGCATGCTCCTGTCAGTGATGGCTGCGCGCACGGGAGCGGCGCGGCAGGGGAAGAGAATCCTAACACAATCGGTATCGCCAATACCCGCGCGCAGCGCAGGTGTAATTTGAACCGGCTGCGCAATGCCGCTATAGTGCAGTTCATGCCACCTGCCGCCGAAGTCGCCTCCGACCGAAAACTAAGCCTCGCCGAGGTTCTGAACGACTTGGTCGTGGACGGCATCGTCGGACGCGCCGAGGCCGACAAGCTGATCGCCGACCGGCGCATGCAGCGCGCCGATCATCACCCGCTCGCGGTGATTGCCGACCAGAAATGGAAGTCGCTCCTGCCGCCGCACAAGCTGCTGCACCTCGAACTGCTCACCGAGTGGCTGGCGGCCAGGGTGGGCCTCGGCTATTTTCACATCGATCCGCTGAAAATCAACTTCTCCGCGGTCACCGATGTCATGTCCAACGCCTACGCGCAGCGCTTTAAGGTCCTTCCGGTGGAGGTCAACAACAAGGAGGCGGTAATCGCCACCTGTGAGCCTTTCATCAGGGAATGGGAGCGCGAACTCAAGCCCATACTGCGCCTCGAGATTCGCCGCGTCATCGCCAATCCGCTCGATATCGCGCGCTACCAGGTCGAGTTCTACAATCTGGCGAAGTCGATCAAAGGCGCGGCCGAGAAGGGCGACCAGCGCAGCACCATCGGCAACTTCGAGCAGCTGGTGGAGATGGGCAATACCAACCGCCAGTACGACGCCAACGACCAGCACATCGTCCACGTGGTCGACTGGCTGTGGCAGTACGCGTTCGATCAGCGCGCGAGCGACATCCACATGGAACCGCGACGCGACGTCGGTTATGTGCGCTTTCGCATCGACGGCGTGCTGCATCAGGTGTACCAGATCCCGGCGGCGGTGATGTCCGCGATGACCAGCCGCATCAAGATACTCGGCCGCATGGACGTGGTGGAAAAGCGCCGGCCGCAGGATGGTCGCATCAAGACCCGCACCGCCGACGGCCAGGAAATCGAACTGCGCCTGTCGACCATGCCCACGGCATTCGGCGAAAAGCTGGTGATGCGGGTGTTCGATCCGGAGGTGCTGGTCAAGGATTTTACCGAACTCGGTTTTTCCGACGAGGATACGGCGCGCTGGAGCCAGATGACCGCGGCGCCGCACGGCATCATCCTGGTTACCGGGCCCACCGGGTCTGGCAAGACCACTACCCTTTACTCGACGCTGAAGACGCTGGCCACCGAGGAAGTCAACGTCTGCACCATCGAAGATCCGATCGAAATGGTGGAGCCGGCGTTCAACCAGATGCAGGTCATGCACGGCATCGACCTCGGCTTCGCCGACGGCGTGCGCGCGCTGATGCGCCAGGACCCCGACATCATCATGGTCGGCGAGATCCGCGACCTGGAGACCGCGGACATGGCGATCCAGGCGGCGCTCACCGGGCACCTGGTGCTCTCGACGCTGCACACCAACGATTCGGTGGCGGCGATCACGCGGCTGCTCGACCTCGGCGTGCCGCCCTATCTGCTCAATTCCACCATCCTCGGCGTCATGGCGCAGCGCCTGGTGCGCACCCTGTGCCCGCATTGCAAGAACAAGGTGCCTTACGACGATTCGCGTGCCGATGATCTTACCTTGGAGGAATTCGTCGCGCCGTGGAAGGCCAAGCGGCCGAAGCACATTTTTCGCTCGGTCGGTTGCCTGGAATGCCGCAACACCGGCTACAAGGGTCGCATCGGCATTTACGAAATCCTGCTGATGTCGCCGGCGATGAAGCGCCTGGTCGACGCCAAGGCCGATCTCGCCAAGATGCGCGAACTGGCCTACAAGGAAGGCATGAAGCCGCTGCGCATCAGCGCCGCGATGAAAGTCGCCGCGGGTCTCACCACCGTCGAGGAAGCGATCAAGGTGGCACCGCCGCCGCAGCGCGAGAAAGACTAACAGCCCCTAGGCTCCAAGCCCCGCAACTATTTGCTCAGGTAGCGCATCGCGCGCTCCAGGCCCTCGATGGTGATCGGGTACATGCGCGACTCCATGATCTCGCGGATGACGGAGATGGACTGGCGGTAGGGCCAGAGCTGCTCCGGCTCGGGATTGAGCCACACCGCTTTCGGATAGACGTCGAGCATGCGCCGCAGCCATACCGCGCCGGCTTCGTCGTTGGCGTATTCGATTGAGCCGCCTGGCTGCAGAATTTCATACGGGCTCATGGTGGCGTCGCCGACGAAAATCAGTTTGTAGTCGTGGCCGTACTTGTGCAGGATGTCGACGGTCGGGGTGCGTTCGGAGTGGCGGCGGCGGTTGTCTTTCCACACGTAGTCGTAGAGACAGTTGTGGAAGTAGAAATACTCCATGTGCTTGAACTCGGTCTTGGCCGCGGAAAACATCTCCTGGCACAGCTTGATGTGATCGTCCATCGAGCCGCCGATGTCGAAAAACAGCAGCACCTTGACCTTGTTGTGGCGCTCGGGCCGCATCAGGATGTCGAGCATCCCGGCTCTTTTCGCGGTGGAGCTGATGGTGCCGTCCAGATCGAGCTCTTCGGGCGCGCCGTCGCGGGCGAAGCGTCGCAGGCGCCTTAACGCGATCTTGATGTTGCGCGTCCCGAGTTCCACCTGGTCGTCCAGGTTCTGGTATTCGCGCTGGTCCCACACTTTTACCGCGGAGCGGTTGCGCGAGCCTTCCTGGCCGATGCGCACGCCTTCGGGGTTGTAGCCGTAGGCGCCATAGGGCGAAGTGCCGCCGGTGCCGATCCATTTGCTGCCGCCCTGGTGCCGGCCTTTTTGCTCCTCCAGCCGTTTTTTGAGCGTTTCCATGAGCTTTTCCCAGCCGCCCATGGCCTCGATCCTGGCTTTCTCCTCCGCACTCAGGTTGAGCTCGGCCTGCTTGCGCAACCATTCGAGCGGGATGTCGGCTTCCACGCCCATGATGGCTTCGACGCCCTTGAAATACTCGCCGAAGGCGCGGTCGAATTTATCGAAATTCGCCTCGTCCTTGACCAGACAGGTCCTGGAGAAATAGTAGAAATCGTCGATCGAGGAGCCGACCACGCCTTTTTGCATGCCCTCGATCAGCATGAGGTACTCCTTGGTCGTGACCGGGACCTTGGCCTGTCTCAGCTTGAGGAAGAAATCGATCAGCATGATTGCGCCAGGGACGAAGCGCTGTTCCCGCTATCGGTTGTGCCGCGACATGAATATCAGCCGCTCGAACAGATGCACGTCCTGTTCGTTCTTGAGCAGCGCGCCGTGCAGCGGCGGGATGATGGTCTTCTTGTCCTTGCTGCGCAGGGCTTCGGGCGAGATGTCGTCGGCGAGCAAAAGCTTCAGCCAGTCGAGCAGTTCGGAGGTCGAAGGCTTTTTCTTCAGCCCCGGCACCTCGCGCACTTCGAAGAACACCTCCAGCGCCTCGCGCAGCAGATGCTTCTTGATGCCGGGGAAGTGCACGTCGACGATTTTCTCCATCGTCTCCTTGTCGGGAAATCGGATGTAATGGAAGAAGCAGCGGCGCAGGAAGGCGTCGGGCAGCTCCTTTTCGTTGTTGGAGGTAATGAACACGATGGGGCGGTGCTTGGCCTTGACCAGTTCATGCGTCTCGTAGACATAGAATTCCATACGGTCGAGTTCGCGCAGCAGGTCGTTGGGAAACTCGATGTCGGCCTTGTCGACTTCATCGATCAGCAGCACCACGGGTTCGTCGGCGTTGAACGCCTCCCATAATGTGCCCTTGACGATGTAGTTGTTGATGTCGTGCACGCGCGGGTCGCCCAGTTGCGAATCGCGCAGCCGCGATACGGCGTCGTATTCGTACAGGCCCTGCTGTGCCTTGGTGGTCGACTTGATGTGCCACTCGTAGATCGGCAGGCCGAGCGCCTTGGCCACTTCCTCCGCCAGCATGGTCTTGCCGGTTCCGGGCTCTCCCTTGATCAAGAGCGGGCGCTGCAGCGTGACGGCGGCATTGACGGCGAGGGTCAGGTCGTCGGTAGAGATGTAGTTGGCGGAACCGTGGAAACGCATGGCAATACCCTGAAAGGAAAGGTGCATTATACGACGAGCGGCGTGATCGCCGCGCGCCGCCCGCCGCCGGCAGCGGCGGGCGCAGACTCGGGCAGGGTGGCGGTAAACCACTCTTTACTCGCCCGCGGCCTATCGTATAGAATCCACGGCCCATTGAACCTAGGCGGTAGATGGCGCTGCATTCCCGCCTTGCAATCCGCCGTTAAAGGTGAAGACGATGAAAACAACAATTCTGAGTTTTGTGCTTCTGTTCCTGGCTGGCCCGGCGCTCGCGCAGGCGCCGGTGGGAAATGCGGAAGCCGCCAAGGGCAAAATTTCCATGTGCGAAGGCTGTCACGGCATTCCCGATTACCGAACGGCCTATCCGCACGTCTACCATGTGCCGCTGATCATGGGGCAGCAGCCGGTCTATATCGCCAACGCGCTGCATGAGTACAAATCCGGCGCGCGCAGCCATCCCTCGATGCGCGCCATTGCGGAAAGCCTGTCCGATCAGGACATCGCCGATCTTGCCGCCTATTTTTCTCAAGATCACAAGTAAAGGTGCGATCATGAAATCAGTGTTGCTTGTCGCTCTGCTTGCCTGTGCCAGCCCGTTCGCCCATGCCGGCGGCCATGCCGATGCGGGCGCGCAGAAATCGAAGGTCTGCGCCGCCTGCCACGGTGCCGATTTCAATACGCCGATTTCACCCGATATTCCGCGCCTGGCTGGCCAGCACAGAGACTACATCGCGCGCGCGCTGACCGACTACAAATCGGGCGAACGCAAGAATCCGGTCATGGGCGCCCAGGCGGGCGCGCTGTCGGCACAGGACATCGAGGACCTTGCGGCCTACATCGGCAATCTTAAGGGCACGCTGAAAGTCATTCCGGAACAGCGACTGGCCAACTAGCGCCGTCTCAGGCATTCCAGGTAAGCCGGCGTGTCCGGCGCCGCGCCGTCGCGCTGCGCGCGCCAGACGGTTTCGGCAAGGCATTCCATGACTTCGTGACATGCCGCATGCCGGTCGCCCAATTTGGCGGCGATGCGCGCGAATTCGAGGCCGATGCCGTGCGGCTGATCGATGGACAACTGCTCCTCGATCGCCAGGTGCATGCTCATATGCAGAAAAGGGTTGGTATCGCCCGCCTCGGGCCGGTACTCGCGATCCTGGTAACGCTCCGGTGCCTCCAGCACCGGGTGGTATTCGGGATGCAGCAGGATGACGCCGACGGCGAGCTGATCCATACCGGCGGGCAAACCGCGTTCGCGATACTTGCGCCAGGCGTCGAAGAAGAATTGTCTGACCTGATCGCGGCTGGGATTGAACATGGCGGGACAGGGGCGCGCAATGCTCGGGTTTCAGACCGCTCGCGTCTTGGCTTTGAACTCGCACAGGTCCGCGATCAGGCACCGCGGACAGTCGGGCTTCCTCGCTTTGCATACGTAGCGTCCGTGCAGGATCAGCCAGTGGTGGGCGTGCAGGCGGAACTCCGGCGGCACGAACTTCAGCAGCTTGTGCTCGACTTCCAGCGGGTTCTTCCCCGGTGCGATGCCGCTGCGGTTGGCCACGCGAAAAATATGCGTATCCACGGCGATGGTCGGCTCGCCGAAGGCGATGTTCAGCACCACGCTGGCGGTCTTGCGCCCGACCCCGGGCAGCTGCTCCAGCGCCGCGCGCTCGTGCGGCACCGTGCCCTCATGCCGTTGCAGCAGCAGCCCGCAGGTCGCGACTATATTTGTCGCCTTGGTGCGGTACAGGCCTATGCGCTTGATGTGGGCGGTCAGGCCGTCCACGCCCAGGGCGAGCATCTTTTCCGGCGTATTCGCCACCTTATACAGGCCGCGCGTGGCCAGGTTTACGCTCTTGTCGGTCGCCTGCGCCGACAGGATCACCGCGACCAGGAGTTCGAATGGCGTGCGGTATTCGAGTTCGCCGCGCGGCTCGGGATTCGCCTTGCGCAAGCGCTCGAAGATTTCCCGGCGCTTCGCCGGATTCATCGCTTTTTCGCCTGCTTTCTGGCCGCTTGGCGGCGCGCGTCGACGGCGGCGAACTCGGCTGCGGCCCGTGGCGGCAGATTGTCCGTGTTCTTCGGCACGATGCCGGTTTTCCTCGCTTCGGCGCGCGCCAGTGCGGCGAGGATAATGGCCTTCTTTGCATCCGGCATCGGCTGACCCCGTTTTTCCTGCGCCTTGCCCGCAAGGCGCGCGGCGCGTTCGGCAATCTCGCGATCGAGACGCATATTGCGAAATTGAAAGCGCGCGCGCGCCGCATCGGCCATGGCTCGGGTCCACGTCGCCTCTGTCTGGGCCATCGGCACCATGGCTATGCAATCGACCGGGCACGGCGGCAGGCACAGCTCGCAGCCGGTGCACAGCTGGGCAATCACCGGATGCATCAGTTTGGCTGCGCCGACGATGGCATCCACCGGACAGGCCTGGATGCACAGAGTACAGCCGATGCAGCGCGCCTCGTCGATCAGCGCCAGCGCGCGAACCCGCTCCGCGCCGTTGGCCGGGTTGAGCGGCTTGGCCTTGCGCCCAAGCAGCGCGGCGAGCTTGCCGATGCCCGCGGCGCCGCCGGGCGGGCATTGGTTGATTTCGGCTTCACCGGCGGCAATGGCCCGCGCATACGGCAGGCAGCCGCTGTAGCCGCATTTGGTGCATTGGGTCTGCGGCAGCAGTGCGTCGATTTGTCCGGCGAGTGCGCCGCTGCTCATGATTTTGCCGCCGGCAAGGCGCGCAGGATTTCGCCGATCAGCTGCGGACCGCGGTAGATCAAGCCGGTGTAGATCTGCACCAGGCTGGCGCCGGCCTCGAGCTTGGCGCGCGCATCATCCGCGCTCATCACGCCGCCGGCGCCGATGATGGGCACCCGGCCTTCGAGCCGCTGCGCCAGCTTGCGGATCACCGCGGTCGAAGCGTCCCGCAGCGGCGCGCCGGACAGCCCGCCGCTCTCGCCCGCATGCCGCAGGTCCGCTACGCCTGTGCGCGCAACCGTGGTGTTGGTGGCGATGACGCCGTCCAGCTTGTGCCGCAGCAGGCATTTGGCAATGGCTTCGATTTCGCTGTCGTCGAGGTCGGGCGCGATCTTGAGCACCAGGGGCACGTAGCGCCCGTGCGCATCGGCCAAGCGTTTCTGCTCGGTCTTCAGCTTGCCCGCGAGCGCGCCGAGTTCGTCCGCGCCCTGCAGCTGGCGCAGGTCCTTGGTGTTGGGCGAGGACACGTTCACCGTGACATAACTCGCATGCGCATACACTTTCGCCAGGCAGAACTCGTAATCGTCGGCGGCGCGCCCGATCGGCGTGTCGAAGTTCTTGCCGATGTTGATGCCCAGCACGCCGCGGTAACGCGCGCGCAGCACATTGGCGATCAGGTGCTCGACGCCATGATTGTTGAACCCCATGCGATTGATCAGTGCGTGGGCCCGGGGCAGGCGGAAGATGCGCGGTCTGGGATTGCCGGACTGCGGGCGCGGCGTGACCGTGCCGATTTCGATGAAGCCGAAGCCCAGCGCCGCCAGCGCGTCGATGTATTCGCCGTTCTTGTCCAGGCCCGCAGCCAGGCCGAGCGCGTTCGGAAATTCCAAGCCCATGAGTTTGACGCCGGGCGCCGGCACTGCATCGGCCAGCTTCGAAGCCATGCCGGTTCGCTCGAACAGCTTGAGCGAGGCGAGAGCGAGATCGTGCGCGACCTCTGGATTCAGCGCGAACAGGAGCGGGCGTGCGAGGGAATACAGCATGGCGGAATTTTACAGGGAGACGGGGGGGTGCGTTACCAGACGGCAACTACGGCCCGGATTGCTGCACAAGTTCTGGCGCTGCAGTTCAACGTGTCCTGCTAGGTTCGTCAATGTCGCCGGGCGGCTATTGCGCGCTCCGCGCGCCAACCGTAGTTTTGGTACGGATGAGAAGCGCATCCGTACCAAAACTACGGTTATTGATAATAGCGACAACGGTTTGGGCTTGCTTTTATCCAAGATCGCCGATTGCGTGCGCATGTGCTTTTCATCCGCACGCAATCAGCGATCGGCGCAGACGGGCCACCGTCCGCGCAAGTTCGGTCGCCGCGGCCCGATGTATCCAGCCGCATCCGCCGATACGTCTAATCGAGTTCTTCGTCTCCGAGGCGGCGCCACGCGCCGTCGATCAGACCTTCGATCGGCCGGAACCTCGCCTTGTAGGCCATTTTGCGGCTGTTCCTGATCCAGTAACCGAGATACAGGTAGGGCAGCCCCAGGCTGCGGCACTGCTCGAACTGCCACAGTATGTTGTAAGTGCCGAAGCTGGCCGCGGTGGCTCCCGGCTCGAAAAAAGTATAGACCGACGATACGCCGTCCCCGAGTACATCGATAATCGACACCATCATCAGCCTGCCCGCGTCGCGGAACTCGATCAGGCGTGTATTGACGCGGCTTTGCAACAGGAAGTGGGAATACTGGTCGCGGCTGTCCTGGTCCATGCCGCCGCCGGAATGGCGGTGGGCCTGGTAGCGCAGGTAGAGCGCGTAATGCTCGTTACGAAAACGCAGGCTTTGCGCCGACACGTCGAGCGCCGCGTGCCGCTTCCACGCGCGGCGTTGGGAGCGCGCGGGTTCGAACTGCGCCACCGGAATGCGCACCGGAATACAGGCGCGGCAGGCGTCGCAGTGGGGGCGGTAGGTGAAAATGCCGCTGCGGCGGAAACCGGCCCGCACCAGTTCGCCGTACACCTCGTTCGAGATCAGGTGACTGGGCGTGGCGACCTGGGAGCGCGCCAGTTTCTGCGGCAGATAGCTGCAGGGATAGGGCGCGGTCACGTAGAACTGCAGGACTGCGTGCGGCAGGTCGTTAAGCAGCGACATTGCTGTCGGCCTCCGGGGCGTTCCACTTGGTCGGGGTCATGCCATAGTTTACCAATTCCCGCAGCCGCAGCGAGAATTCGCTGCGCGGAATCGGGCGCGCGCCGAGACTGGCGAGGTGCCCTGTGTGCATCTGGCAGTCGATCATGCCGCAGCCCTGACGCTCGAGGCGCCGCACCAGATGCACCATGGCCATCTTGGAGGCGTCGCGCACCCGGGTAAACATGGACTCGCCGTAGAACATGCGGCCTATCGCCACGCCGTACAAGCCGCCCGCGAGTTCGCCTTCGATCCACGTTTCCGCCGAGTGTGCATAACCGAGTTCGTGCAAGCGCAGATAGGCGGCGCGCATTTCATCGGTGATCCAGGTGCCGGGCCCGGCGCCGCCGGGCGCGGCCGGTTCGGCGCCCCTGGTGGCGCAGCCATGCATCACCGCCACGAACGCGCTGTCGAAACGAATCTCGTGGCGGCGGTTGCGCAGGGTCTTGGCAAGCGAGCGCGAGATCTTCAATTCGGACGGCATCAGCACCATGCGCGGGTCCGGGCTCCACCAGAGAATGGGTTCGCCATCGGAATACCAGGGGAATATGCCCTGGCGGTAGGCGGCGAGCAGGCGCGCGGGCGACAGATCGGCGCCCGCGGCGAGCAGACCATTGGGATGGTTCAGCGCGCTTGCCAGCGGCGGGAAAGGATCGTCGCGTTCGAGCCATGGAATCATGGGCGCTGTGCCAAGCGCGAACCAAGCGTCGGACAAACTGGCGTGAACCTATGCTGCATTCCGCTAACCTTTCGGACATGCGGCACGCTAGCACAAGGCGCTTGGGGCGTCCATGACGCCAATGCGATACAAACGCCGCGAATGGCTTCATAATGCGCGAAAGATTTTTGGGGCGCGCGGCGACGCTGTGGCACGCTCAATTCGAAATTCTAGATAAATGGAGGGGGTATGGATAACCTGAAATCAGGCGGTGACGCGCTGTTCATCCTGCTTGGCGCGATTCTGGTGCTCGCCATGCACTCGGGTTTCGCGTTTCTCGAGCTGGGCACGGTACGCTGGAAGAACCAGGTCAATGCGCTGGTGAAAATCCTGGCCGATTTTTCCGTATCCACAATTGCCTATTTTTTCATCGGCTACGCCGTCGCCTACGGCGTGGGCTTTCTCAACGGCGCCGAGTATCTGGCGCAGAAGAACGGCTACGAGCTGGTGCGATTCTTCTTCCTGCTGACTTTCGCCGCGGCGGTGCCGGCGATCGTCTCCGGCGGCATCGCCGAGCGCGCCCGGTTCTACCCGCAGCTTGCCGCTACCTTCCTGCTGGTGGGTTTTGTCTACCCGTTTTTCGAAGGCATCGCCTGGAATCATCACTATGGGATACAGGCTTGGATCAAGGCTGCGTTCGGCGAGGAGTTTCACGATTTCGCCGGCTCGGTCGTGGTGCACGCGGTGGGCGGCTGGATCGGCTTGGTCGCGGTGCTGATGCTGGGTGCGCGCAGCGGCCGCTACAGCAAGGACGGCAAGGGCATGACCGCGCATCCGCCCTCGAGCATTCCCTTCCTCGCGCTTGGCGCGTGGATACTGTCGGTCGGCTGGTTCGGCTTCAACGTCATGTCGGCGCAGACCCTGGACAAGATAAGCGGCTTGGTGGCGATCAATTCGGTCATGGCCATGGCCGGCGGCACGCTGGCGGCGTTGGTTGCCGGGCGCAACGACACGGGCTTCGTGCACAACGGACCGCTCGCCGGGCTGGTCGCGGTGTGCGCCGGATCCGACGTGATGCATCCGGTTGGCTCGCTCATCGTCGGTGCAGTGGCCGGCTTCATTTTCGTCAACATGTTCACCCTGACGCAGAA
>DAIDTN010000111.1 GCA_027457185.1 Burkholderiales bacterium
GCGGCGCTATCGCGCCAAGCAGCTGTCGCCGCTGGAGGTGACGCAGGCCGTGCTCGCGCGCATACGCGAACTCAACCCCAGGCTGAATGCCTTTTGTCTCATCGACGAGGCGGGCGCGATCGAAGCGGCGCGCGCCTCCGAAGCGCGCTGGCTGAAAGGCGCGCCGCTGGGCGCACTCGATGGCGTGCCGGCTTCGATCAAGGACCTGATCCTGACCCGCGGCTGGCCCACTTTGCGCGGCTCCAGGACCGTCGATCGCACCGGACCGTGGCTCGAAGACGGACCGGCGACGGCGCGGCTGCGCGAGGCCGGCGCAGTGCTGCTGGGCAAAACCTGCACGCCCGAATTTGGTTGGAAAGGCGTCACCGACAGCGCGCTAACCGGCATCACGCGCAATCCCTGGAATGCCGAGCGCACGCCCGGCGGCTCCAGCGGCGGCGCCTCGGCGCAAGTCGCCGCCGGCATGGGTCAGCTCGCGGTGGGCACCGACGGCGGCGGCTCGATCCGCATTCCCTGCTCCTTCGCCGGCATTTCCGGCATCAAGGCCGGTTTCGGCCGCGTGCCGGCCTGGCCGCTTTCGCCCTTCGGCACGGTGGCGCACGTCGGTCCGATGGCGCGCACAGTCGCCGATTGCGCGCTGATGTTGAACGTCCTGGCGCAGCCCGATGCGCGCGACTGGACCGCCTTGCCCTATGTCGGTGGCGACTGGACCGAGGGACTGGACGCGGGAGTGAAGGGCTTGCGCATCGCCTATAGCCCGCGGCTGGGTTACGTGAAACACGTCGACGCCGAAGTCGAAGCGCGCGTCGCCGACGCAGCCAGAGTGCTCGCCGGTATGGGGGCGCAGGTGGACGAGGTCGATCCCGGTTTTGCCGACTGCCGCGAGATCTTCTGGGTGCACTGGACTGCGGGCGCCTACAACCTGCTGCGCAACATGCCCGAGGAAAAATTCGCGCTGCTCGATCCCGGCCTGCAACAAGCCAGTGCCAGCGGCTCGAAGCACACGCTGGCGCAATATCTCGATGCGGTCAACGCGCGCGGGGCGCTGGGCGAGCACATGCAGCGCTTCCATCAGAAATACGACCTGCTGCTCACGCCCGCGACGGCCATTCCGGCATTCGCCGCCGGCGTGGTCGCGCCGGAACGCCCGGCGGGCGAGGAAGACTGGACCTGGTGGACGCCCTTTTCCTTCCCCTTCAATCTGACGCAGCAGCCGGCGATGTCCGTGCCCTGCGGTTTTTCCGGGGACGGCCTGCCCATCGGCCTGCAGCTGGTGGGACCGATGCAGCGCGAGGATCTGGTGCTGCGCGCGGCGCATGCCTACCAGCAGGGGACCGATCATCACCTGCGCCGCCCGCCGGACCCTATTTAATCACGCGTTGGTCGCGCTCGAGATTCAGCCGCCAGCGAAAGCCGCATCCGATCAGGGCCAGGCCCAGCGATGCGGTCACGAATACCGGCGCGGTGCCGTAAGCGTCGACCACCTTTCCCGCCAGCCAGACGCCCGCCGACTGCCCGCTAAACAGGCACAGCGCGAACAAAGACATCGCCGCGCCGCGTGCCGCGGGCGCCATCTGGGTGGCGTTGACCTGCAGCGTGTTGTGCAGCATGTAAAAGCCGGCGCCGATGAGCAGAATGCCGGGCACGCTTGCCCATGCCACCGGCGCGAATTCGAGCCAAAGATAGCCGACCGCGAGAACCAGGCCGCCGCCCGCCGCGAGGCCGGACTCGCCCAGGCGCGCGACGAAGCGTTTCGCGCCGAGGGCGTACAGCACTCCGCCCGCCGCGTAGGCCGCGACCATTGCACCGGCAACGGCGGGGCCGAGAGAAAACCGCTGTTGCAGATGCGTGGGAATGAAAGCGAGCGCTCCGTACATGATCATCGCTTCGATAAACACGGTGCCGACGACGAATCGGACCCAGGGTAGGGCGAGCAATCCGGCCATGCGCACGAGGCCCGAGCGGATGGTGGCGGTGGCGTCGCCGGCCGGGTGCCGCGTAATCGGGTTGCGGCGCAACTCCAGCAGGAGCAGCGTGCCGACGATCAGGTAAAGCGCGGCGAGCACGAAGAAAATCGCGCGCCAGCCGAAGCGCTCCGCCAGCACGCCCGCGAGCGATTGGCCGAAGGCGGTGCCGAGGATCTGCCCGAGCAGAAACCGCGCGATCAGCGCCTGGCGCTGGTCGTAGGCGACGACATCGCCTATCCAGGCCATCGACAGCGGAATCAGCGCGCCGACCGTCGCGCCGGCGGCGAAGCGCGCAACGATGAGGGTGTCCAGCGTCGGCGCCATGGCGCAGGCGACGGTACCCAGCGCGGAGGCGAGCGTGGCCGCGCACACCATGAGGTACCTGCCGTAGCGATCGCCCAGCGGCCCGTAGACCGCCTGCAGCAGTCCGTAGGACATGGCAAAAGCAGTTACGACCGAAGCTGCGCCGCCGGTAGTGACCGAGAATTCCGCGGCGAGTTGGGGCAGTAGCGTGTCGGTTGCGCGCAGGCTTGCCGCGCTCGCGAACGCCGCGAGCGACAGCAGGAATACCGCCCGGTTGGTCATGAGAACCGCGATTATCAGGGAAAAACGCTCTGCTTGCGGCAATCATGCAGACCGCCCTGCGCCGGTGGCGGGCCGGGGCAGCGGCGCGCTGTTTACCTACTGCTTGCACAAATACCTGAGGCCCAATATATTGAGTCCTGGGACCGCAATCACCGCCAGCTAGCGCTTGAGAGGATAACGCATGAGCGACAGAACCTACCTCGACTGGCCGTTCTTCGACGCGCCGCAGCGGCGGCTGGCGGCCGATCTCGACGCTTGGGCGGTGGAGAATCTCGCGCATCTGGATCATGGCGACGTCGACGCGCTGTGCCGCAATCTGGTCACGCGCTTGGGGCATGGCGGCTGGCTCAGGCACTGCGTGCCGGCGGCTTACGGCGGGGCCTCCGCGGCCATAGATTCGCGCTCGCTGTGCGTCGCGCGCGAGACACTGGCGCGCCACGAGGGACTGGCCGATTTCGCTTTCGCCATGCAGGGCCTGGGCTCGGGCGCCATTTCCATTGCCGGCGGCGAGGAACTGAAGCAGCGCTACCTGCCGCGCGTGGCCCGCGGCGAGGCTATCGCCGCCTTCGCGCTGTCCGAACCAGATGCGGGTTCGGACGTGGGCGCCATGAGCACCAGCGCGCGCCGCGAGGGCGAGCACTATGTGCTCGACGGCGAGAAGACCTGGATTTCCAACGGCGGCATCGCCGATTTCTATTGCGTGTTCGCGCGCACCGGGGAAGCCGCGGGAGCCCGGGGCATCAGCGCCTTCGTCGTCGACGCCGCCACGCCCGGCCTCGAGGTTGCCGCGCGCATCGAACTGATCGCGCCGCATCCGCTCGCCAGCCTGCGCTTTCGCGGCTGCCGCGTGAGCGCAAAACAGCGCCTGGGCGAGCCCGGCCAGGGATTCAAGGTGGCGATGCAGACGCTGGACATTTTCCGCGCCTCGGTTGCCGCCGCCGCGCTCGGATTCGCGCGGCGCGCCCTGGACGAGGCGCTGGACCGCGCCAAGGGGCGCAAGATGTTCGGCCAGACGCTGGCCGATTTTCAGCTCACGCAGGCCGCCATCGCCGACATGGCCACGGCCATCGACAGCGCGGCGCTGCTCACCTATCGCGCCGCCTGGCTGCGCGACGTCAAGGGTGCGCGCACCACGCGCGAAGCGGCGATGGCCAAGATGGTGGCGACCGAATCGGCGCAGCAGGTGATCGACCGCGCGCTGCAGATGTTCGGCGGCCTCGGCGTGGTGAGCGGGTACCCGGTGGAAAAACTTTACCGCGAGATTCGCGCGCTGCGCATTTACGAGGGCGCGACCGAAGTGCAGAAGCTGATTATCGCGCGCGAAACACTGAAGGGCTAGCCGCGCGCCAACGCGGCCCGATGCGCCCGCGCGCTCAACGGTGGGATGTTCTGGAGTTTCCATGGAAGCTACGGCGCACGTCGATACCTTCGTCAGGGATGCGCTGCCGCCGCACGCACAGTGGCCAAAACTGGTGTTCGAACTGCCGGAGTTGCGCTATCCGAAGCGCCTGAACTGCGCCGCCGAGCTGCTCGACCGGATGGTCGAGCTCGGCCACGGCGAACGCAGCGTGATCCGCACCCTGGTCGACGGCAAGGCCTATGCCTGCACCTACCGAGCGCTGCTGCATCGAGCCAACCAGATCGCGCACGTGCTCACCGCGGATCTGCACTTGCGGCCGGGGAATCGCGTGCTGCTGCGTGCGCCCAACAATCCGATGATGGCCGCGTGCTGGCTGGCGGTGGTCAAAGCCGGACTCGTTGCCGTGCCCACCATGCCGCTGTTGCGGGCGACCGAGCTAAAGCAAATCATCGACAAGGCCAAAGTCGGCGCCGCGCTGTGCGATCTGCGCTTGATGGAAGAAATGGAGCTGGCCCGAGCCGGGTGCCGGGAGATGAAGCAGGTGCTCTATTTCAACGATGGCAGCGCGGGCTCGCTCGAACAAAAACTCGCGCACAAGCCCACGGCGTTCGCGAACGTGGATACTGCGGCCGACGATGCCTGCATGATCGCCTTCACTTCGGGCACAACCGGAAGGCCCAAGGGCACGGTGCACTTTCATCGCGACGTGCTCGCCATGTGCGACTGCTTCCCGCGCTCGTGCCTGAAGCCCGGCCAGGACGATATTTTTTGCGGCACGCCGCCGCTTGCGTTCACCTTCGGTCTGGGCGGCCTGCTGTGCTTCCCCATGCGATTTGGCGCGTCCACCGTGCTGATCGAAAAGCTCACGCCAGACAGCCTGCTGGAGGCCGTCGACGCGTTCAAGGCCACGATCTGTTTCACTGCCCCGACCTACTATCGGCAGATGGCGGGACTGGTCAGGAACTACAAGCTGCGCAGCCTGAAAAAATGCGTCTCCGCCGGCGAAGCCTTGCCCGACGCCACGCGGCAAATGTTCAAGGAGGCGAGCGGCATCGAGATCATCGACGGCATCGGCGCGACCGAGATGATGCACATATTCATCTCGCACACGCCCGAGCGCGTGCGCCGCGGGGCGACCGGCTACGCCATCCCCGGCTACGACGCAAAAGTGATCGACGATGCCGGCAAGCCCTGCGCGCCGGGCGTGGTCGGGCGCCTCGCGGTGATAGGGCCCACCGGCTGCCGCTACCTCGCCGACCCGCGGCAGAAGGACTACGTCATCAGCCGGGGAAGCCTGCGCGGCTGGAACCTCACCGGCGACGCCTACAAGATGGATGCAGACGGCTACTTCTACTATCAGGCGCGCACCGACGACATGATCATCTCGGCCGGCTACAACGTCGCCGGACCCGAAGTCGAGGCCGCGCTGCTGCAGCATCCGGCGGTGGCCGAATGCGGCGTGGTGGGCGTGCCGGACGCGGAGCGCGGCCAGATCGTGCGGGCCTGCGTGGTGCTCAAGCAGGGCTACACCGGCAACGAGCCGATGGTGAAGGAACTGCAGGAGTTCGTGAAGAAAACCATCGCGCCCTACAAGTATCCGCGCTCGGTGCAGTTCGTCGCGTCGCTGCCGCGGACGGAGACCGGCAAGCTGCAGCGCTTCAAGCTGCGCCAGGCCGGCTGATGGTGCGTGGTGAATTAAATCCTGATTCCCGGTATTGCGGAGTTGCGATTTTGCGCGGACGAGAAGCCGTCCGCGCGGATCCTCGATTGCGCA
>DAIDTN010000112.1 GCA_027457185.1 Burkholderiales bacterium
GGAGCGCGCATCGCATGATCACTATTCGCGGGATCACGTTTGAAGAAAACCTCAAGAACCGCATGGGACTGGAGTTCTATGACTTGAGTCACCCGTGGGGCCTCGGGCAGCCGTGCTGGCCCTATTTCGAGGACGTCAAGGTCGAGCGCCTGCACTCGATGGCGAAGTCCGGCGTCCTGACCCAGCGCATCACGACGGTGATGCATTCGGGCACGCACATCGACGCCCCCGGACACGTCGTCGAAGGCACGCCCTTCATGGATGAAGTGCCGCTGCCGCACTTCTTCGGCAGCGGCGTCGTCGTCTCGATTCCGAAGGACGAATGGGGCGTCATCACGGCCGATGACCTGGAGAAGGCGACGCCGAAGATCCAGCCCGGCGACATCGTCATCGTCAACACCGGCTGGCACAAGTATTACGGCGACAACCAGAAGTACTACGGCTACTCGCCCGGCTTCTACAAGGAAGCCGGCGAATGGTTCGCGGCGAAGAAGGTGAAAATGGTCGGCACCGATACGCAGGCGCTCGATCATCCGCTCGCCACCGCGATCGGGCCGCACGGCCCGGGCTGGCCGAACGGCCTGTTGCCGTTCGTCTGCCAGGATTACAAGAAGCGCACCGGCCGCGACGTGCTGCAGGACTTTCCGGAGTGGGAGCCGTGCCACCGCGCAATCCTGTCCGCCGGCATCTGCGGCTTCGAGAACGTCGGCGGCGAAATCGACCTGGTGACCGGCAAGCGTGTGACCTTCGCCGGCTTCCCGTGGCGCTGGACCAAGGGTGACGGCTGCATCGTGCGCCTCGTCGCGATGCTCGACCCCTCGGGCAAATACCGCATCGAAACCGGGAAGGGCTGATCCATGCACGTCAAACGCTTCGCCGATGCGGCGTCCTATCAGGCGCCGAACCATTACGACGTGAAGTCCCTGCGCCTGCAGGGATTCGAACCGGGCGGGCCGACCAGTTGCTGGGTCGGCCTATCGCACTATTTGCCGGGCGGGAGTGCGGGCCCCGACTCTTCGCCGCTGGAGAAGGTATACGTCGTGTTGTCGGGCAAGCTGACGGTGCGGGTCGGCGGCCATGATGTGGCATTGGGGCCGCTCGACAGCTGCTGCATTCCGGGCGGAGAAACGCGCGAGATAAAAAATCCGAGCAATGAGGTGGCCACGATGATCGTCGTGATGCCCTATCCGGCAGCGCCGCAATGAACCAAGATCTGCTGAAGAATCCGGCGCTGCTATTCGACATCCGCGGCAAGGTGGCGGTCGTAACCGGCGCCTCGGGCGCATTTGGCGCACTGGCGGCGCGCGTGCTCGCCGCCGCCGGAACGCGGCTAGTGCTCGCGGCCGGCAAAGCGGCCGAGTTGAAGACGATCGCGGCCGAGTGCCGCGCGCTCGGCGCGGACGTCGTGACCGTTGCGCGCCGCCACACCGCCGAAGGCGACTGCGACGCGATCATGCAGGCCGGCATGGACCGGTTTGGCGCGCTCGACATTCTGGTGGTCGGGTCCGGACTGAATGACGTCTCGCCGATCGTCGACATGGCCCCGGAGCGCTTTGCGAACGTGATGAACGGCAATGTCACCGGTGCATGGCTGCTGTGCAGAGCCTTCGGCCAGCGTGTCATTGCGCAAGGCCGCGGCGGCAAGGTCGTACTGGTCTCCTCGGCGCGCGGCAAGCTCGGGCATCCGGCGGGATATACCGCGTACTGCGCATCCAAGGCCGCGACCGACGGGCTGACCAAAGCGCTCGGCTGCGAGTGGGGCAAGCATGCAATCACCGTCAATGCGATCGCGCCGACGGTGTTTCGTTCACCGCTGACCGCCTGGATGTTCGAGGACAACGAAAAGGCGAACGCGACGCGCAACGGCATGCTCGCCCGCATACCCCTCGGCCGTCTAGGTGAACCCGAGGACCTCGCAGGCCCCTTGCTGTTCCTCGCGTCCAAAGCGTCGGATTTCTACACCGGGCATATTTTGTACGCTGACGGCGGTTACACGGCGGGTTGAGGCATGACCAAAGCGGCTCGAATCGCGATCATCGGCGGCGGGCTGATGGGCCATGGCATCGCCCAGGTGTTCGCGCGCGCCGGCCACGATGTCCGGGTGCAGGATCCCTGCGCAGAGGTCCTGGCCACGCTCCGTGACCGCATTCGCCGCAACCTCGCCGATCTCGGCCAGGACACGGCGGCCGCCGACCTTGTCAGCGGTCACGCGGGCGTCGCCGATGCGGTCGCCGATGCCGACGTCATCATCGAGGCGGGTCCGGAGAATCTCGCGATCAAACAGCGGATATTCGCCGACATCGAAGCGTCGGCGCCGGTGGACGCGATCCTCGCGAGCAACACGTCCGTGATTCCGATCACACGGATCATGGATGGCCTGAAGCATGGCGGCCGCGCACTCGGCACGCATTGGTGGAACCCACCGTATCTCGTGCCGCTCGTCGAAGTGATCAAGACGCCGTCGACCACTGCCGCGGCGGTGGCGGCGATGACTGCACTTCTCGAGACAGTCGGCAAAACACCGGTCACCGTCGAGAAGGACGTGCCCGGCTTCGTCGGCAACCGCCTGCAGCACGCGTTGTGGCGCGAAGCGATTTCTCTCGTCGAGCACGGCGTGTGCGATGCGAAGACGGTCGATACGGTCGTCAAGGCGAGCTTCGGGCGTCGGCTCGCGGTGCTGGGGCCCCTCGAGAATGCGGACCTGGTCGGCCTGGACTTGACTCGGGCGATTCATCAGACCGTATTGCCGGATCTGGACCGCACGCCGGGACCGCTACCGATCCTGGGGCGCCTGATCGCCGAGGGGAAGCTCGGCATGAAATCAGGCGAAGGCTTCCGGCGCTGGACGCCGGCCGAGCAAGCGGCACTGCGCAAGCGCGTGCTCGATTATCTCAAGGCGCTGGACGAATTAGGCGTCTGACCCGCGGGCGGCGGCGCGGGTTCGGCGCACGATTGCCAGTCCCTGCACGATCCGCGATCATGGCGCCATGGAAACCGACGCGAGACAGGAGCACTGGGACGGCGTTTACCGGACCAAGCCCGCCACGGGCGTGAGCTGGTACGAGGCGCATCCGACGAATTCCCTCGCGCTCATTCGCGCGACCGGCGTGCGGCCCGAGGATCCGATCATCGACGTCGGCGGCGGCGCATCGCTGCTCGTCGATGAGTTGCTCGACGCCGGCTTTCGCGACCTTACGGTGCTCGACGTCTCGGCCGCGGTTCTGGAGTCGCTGCGCAAGCGCCTCGGCGCGCGCGCCGAATCCGTGACCTTGTTGCATCAGGACGCGACTGCGTTTCAGCCGGCGCGGCGTTATGCGCTCTGGCACGACCGCGCCGTGTTTCATTTTCTGGTGCGGCGCGAGGAGCGCGGGCGCTACGTCGATGCGCTACGCCGGGCCCTATTGCCGCATGGTCACGCGATCATTTCCACGTTCGGCCCGGCCGGCCCGGAACGCTGCAGCGGGCTGCCGATCGTGCGTTATGACGCGGGCGCGCTTGCCGCCGAACTGCCGAGCGACTTCAGGCTCGTCGAGTCGAGCCTGTCCGTCCACCGCACGCCCGCGGGCGCGGAACAGCAATTCCTGCATTGCCGGTTCGAGCGCTAGGCGCCGCCCGCTCAGGCGGGTGACAGCAACTTCGTCAACACCGCGTTGTTGCCCGCAAGGTCGGCCAACGTGTAGTTGTCGAGTACCGCGAAGTAGGCCTTCAGCGCTTCGGCGAGGATGCCCTTGAGCCGGCACGCGCGCGTGATGCAGCATGCGTTCCCCGCCGGCTCGAAACATTCCGCCATGACGAAATCGTCTTCCATGCGGCGAATCACGTCGCCGAGCACGATCCGTCCGGGCGCGCGCGCAAGCCTGAGCCCGCCGCCGCGTCCGCGCACCGTGTCGAGATAGCCGTAGAGGCCCAGATTGTGGGCCACTTTCATCAGATGATTCTTGGAGATGCCATAGGCGTCGGCGACCTCCTGAATGGTCGCGAGTTCGCCGTCCTTCAGCACCACATACATCAGGAGCCTGAGCCCGTAATCGGTATAGGTCGTCAGCCGCACGGTGTGCCGCACCTCCGCAAAAGATGTATCAAAGGTATTGCAATTTGCGTTCCGCGGCAATGACTTCTTCGCCGACCCCTGCAACGGCCCGCAACGCGCCCCACCCCCCGCGTGCAGCGATCTTGACTCCTTTAAAGATGCATGTAAAATCCATGTTTAAGATGATGGGCTCTGCAATTTCCCGCTGGACCATGCCGCACTTCGCGGCGGCCATCGTGTTCTTCATCGCCGCTCAGATCGCGATGATCGCGGGCATCTCCTATCCGTCGGCGCCGCTTGCCGCGCCGATGACGCTCGCCGCGGTCCATCTCCTGACGATCGGCTGGCTCACGATCCTCATGCTCGGGGCGCTGCATCAATTCGTACCGGTCATCACCGCGCAACCGAACGCCGCCGGCCGCTCCGCACTCGTATCGCTGGTCGCTATCCTGGTCGGCCTCGGCGCCATGGAGACCGGCTTCGTGGCCTTGGAGGGGCGTCTTGCGCACGCGGCCGTGCTCGCGCTGCCGGCCGGCGGCCTATTGGTGCTCGCCGGTGCGATCGCCGCCTGTGCGTCGCTCGGGCGCACGTTGTGGCGCGCGCGGCCGTTGCCGTTCGCCGCCCGCTTCGTGGCGATCGGCCTCGTCTTTCTATTCGCGACGATCGTTCTCGGAATCCTCATGAGCCTCGTGCTTTCGCGGCCCGATCTCATGCCTTGGCCCCGGGTCATCAGCCACGGCTTGCAGCTGCATTTGATGGCGGGGCTCATCGGTTGGTTCACGCTGACCGCGATCGGCGTCAGTTACCGGCTGCTGACGATGTTCACGCTCGCCCCCGAGGAGCGTGGGCCGCTCGGCACGGCCGTGCTCTTGCTCTGCGCCGGCGGCCGCGCGGCGACCTGGCTGTCGAGCGTCGCCGATGCGGCCGGCGCCGCGCTGCCGGCTGCGGTAATCGCCGCTGCGGCGGCCGTCACGGGCTTGGGACTCGCTCTCTACCTCATCGACATGGTGCGGCTCTATCGCGGCCGGCGCCGCCACAAACTGGAGCTCAACACCGGCATGGCGCTACCCGCACTCATCGCTTTCGCGCTCTGCATTCCGCTCGCCATTCGGATTGCGGTCCTGGGCCGCGCCGGGACCCTCGGCGGTCCCTTGGCCTACCTCTTGCTGTTCGGCGGGCTCTCGGGGCTCGGGCTCAGCCAGCTGTACAAGATCGTGCCATTTCTGACCTGGCTCGAGCGCTATGGCCGCGTGCTCGGCAAGCAGCCGGTGCCGCGCGTCCAGGATCTGGTCGACGAACGGCGCGACCGACCATGGTTCGTGCTGTATTTCGCGGCCGTGGCGCTCGGCACCGTGTTCGGCCTGCTGGGCCGGCCGCTGTTGTGGCGCGCGGCGATTCTCGCGCACCTGATCGCCTCGCTGATGATCTTCAGGGCGCTGTGGCTCGTGCGCCGCCGCGCGCCGCTCATCGTCCACCCGCCCGCTTTCGCCGCCCCCTCTTTACAACGGAGCAACAGCGCATGAACCAGCCATCATCGGTCACCCTCGACGTCCGCGAACTCCTCAAATCCGGCGGAGAACCGTTCTCCGAAATCATGCGGACCGTCGAATCGCTCGGCCCCGGGCAAAGCCTGCGGTTGCTCGCGACTCTCAAGCCCGCGCCGCTGTTCGCGATCCTGGCGAACCGCGGCTTCAGCCACACCGAGCGCGAAATCGGCGGCGGCGATTGGGAGGTGACCTTTACGCACGCGGGGCCGGGCGCCGCGGCGTCGAACCTGAAGCCGTCGCGATGACGCGGCGCGGCCTCGCATGAGTACCGACATCGCCGCAGCGATCACCGAGGCGCTCAAGACCGTGATCGATCCCGAACTCGGCTACAACATCGTCGACCTCGGGTTCGTGTACCGGGCCGAGGTGCAAGACGGCCACGCGCAGATCCTCTTGACAACGACGACGCCCGGTTGTCCCGCGACCGACTATCTGTGCGCGGCGGTCGAGGCCTGCACCGCATCGGTGGCGGGTATCGCCGCCGTGGACGTCACCATGACCTGGGACCCCCCTTGGTCGCCGGATCGCATGAGCGCTGAGGCCAAGGCGTATTTCGGCGTGGGGCTGTAGCCACATTTGGCTGGGAGTATGTCGCCGAGGGCCCGCAGGTTCGGCCCCCATTCCTATCCGGCGACGCCCGCGAGCGCGGCATAGACGCCGAATCCCGCGGTCAGCGTGACGATCAGTACGACGATCACTGCGTACCCTCCGCGCAGCCGATGCGGCAGAGGCAGGCGGCGCGCGAGCAGATACAGAAATCCCAGGACGAATGGCAGCAGCAACGCGTTCATCACCTGCACGCCGACGCTGAGGTTGACGAGATTCACGCCGGAGGCCACGAACAGGCCGCTCGCCGCCAGCGACACCGTGTAGATGCCGTAGAACCACGGCGCCTCGCGCGGCGCATATTCCAAGGAATGCTTCACACCCAGCACTTCGCCCAAGGTGCGCGCCGCGGTGAGCGTCACCACGATCGTTGCCACCAACGCCGCGCCGATCATGCCCAGGCCGAATAGCAGCGTGCCGGTCGTTTCGCCCAGGAACGGCGTGATCGCCTTGGCGATTTGCTGCACCGAATCGAGCGTCGCAGGGGCGCCTGCATCGCCCAGAGTCGCGGCGGCCGCGATCAGTACGCAGGCCATGATGACCTGTGTGACCACCGCCCCGAGCGCGGTGTCCCAGCGCGCCGCAGCCAGGTCGGCGGTGGTCAGTTTCTTCTCCACGACGGCGGACTGCTGATAGAACACCATCCACGGCATGATCACGGCGCCGATATTGGCCGCCATGAGATATAGATAATTCGGCTCGCGCCATGGAATGCTCAAAGCGCCC
Source organism: Burkholderiales bacterium (assembly GCA_027457185.1). Taxonomy (GTDB): domain Bacteria; phylum Pseudomonadota; class Gammaproteobacteria; order Burkholderiales; family SG8-39; genus 2-12-FULL-64-23. The sequence goes on from DAIDTN010000112.1 coordinate 6,910, forward strand.
GCCGCCATCGCGGCCATATGCGGCTGTGCCTTCCACGCCACCAGCAGGAACACCAGTTCGAACGCGCCTACGGCCATCGCGATGCGCTCCACCGACAAATACGATCCCGTGTAAGCCATCAACGTCAGCCCGCAGACGACGACCGCCATCGTCAGCCACGCCGGCACGCCGAACATCAACCCCACTCCGGCGAGTCCGCTGAGTTCGCTCAACAGCGCTCCGACGCACGCCAACACGAGCGTGCCGACCGAGATCCAGGCCCATCTCGACCCGAAGTACTGGCGAATGAGTTCGCCGTGGCCTTTACCGCTCACGATGCCGAGGCGCACCGTCAACTCCTGCACGACGAACAGGATCGGGATCAAAAGCAACTGCAGCAGCAGCAGGCGATAGCCCCATTGCGCGCCGCTTTGGGCCGCCGTGATGATGCTGCCGGCGTCGGTGTCGGCCAACATGACGACGAGCCCCGGGCCGGCGATCAGCGCAAAGCGTGCCCAGCGCGAGCGCAGGTTCGGCAGGCCATTGCCTCGAAGCCCGGTCATGGATTTTTCAACGGGCGTAGTTCAGCAGCCGGCGCAGCAGGCCGATGAAAGCGGTGGTCCAGGCGACGATCGCAATTCCATGGAACAGCGCCTGCAGCCCGCTGATGAAGCCCAGATCCATCACACGCGCCATCTCGTGCGTACCGACCGCATACATGCCGAGCGGAAACACGGCGCCCCAGTACTGCGGGTCGTAGCGCAGCGGGAAGCGCTTGTAGACGTGGCGCCAGATGCCGAGCACCACCAGCATGGGGATCCACCAGGTGCCGGTGGCCCAGTAGAAAATGGTGAACCCCTTCAGGAACGGCAACAGTGAATGCAGGAACGGCGCGTCGGGGGAGTTCGCGATCAAACGGGCGCCGGCGAGCGTCGAGATCGCCATCGCTCCCATGTTGATCCAGTACGGCGGCGTCAGGTCGCCGGGCGAAAAGTGGAAGAACGTGTAGCGGTAGAAGATCAGCGACATCATCCAAATGTACAGCATGCCGCCCCACAGCCACATCGACAGCGCGAAGAAATTCAGCTCCAGCCGCCGCGGTTGGGCGAGGTGCGCGGCGATCAGCGCGGCGAGCAACGCGAGCGACTGCGTCGCCACCACCGCGAGCAGCCAGCTGCCGGAGATGCCCTGATCGAGCGTGGGCTTTACCTCCTTGACCGTGAAGGCGGTAAAGATCGTGTAGGTCAGGCCCACCCACAGCAAGCCGGACAGCGCCAGAAATGCGATTGCAAAACGAAAACTGGCGGTCAGCAGCACGAACTGGCTGCCGAGCACCGCGGTGGCCGCGACCATCGTGAAGAAGCCGGGACCGCGCAGATGATCGATCAGGTCGGCGCCGAAGCGTCGCGGGCTGCGCAGCAAGCGCAGCGCCGTCAACACCCACAACACGACCCACGCGGTGAGATTCAGGCCGAACAGCGCGAGCGCGGGCACGGCGAGACCGCGCAGGTGAAGGCCGATCGAGATGATGCCGGTCGCCATGACCATCGCGAAGTTCGCCGGCGACAACTCGGCCAAGTCGGCAAGCGCGCGCGCCATGCGCGCCGCGCCGCGCCGCCCGCTCGGCACGGTCATGGCCGCCGCTCTTGCGCCGCGATCATCTCCGGCAGATCGGTTTCGGCCTGCATCTGCGGGAAATGCTTGCGCTCCATGCGCAGGATCGCAAAATGCATCCAGATCAACGCGCTCGCGACCAGCGCGAACAGCAGCATGAAGCAGCCGGTCCAAATGCCGACCAGATCGTTCATGACGCCAAAGGCGATCGGCAGCGCGAAGCCGCCCAGGCCGCCGATCATGCCGACCATGCCGCCCACCGCGCCGACCGAATCGGGGTAGTAGGTCGGCACGTGCTTGTACACCGCAGCCGAGCCCAGCGACATGAAAAAACCCAGTACGAACAGCAGCAGGGCGAACGGCAGCAGCCCGATGGCCAGGCTGAAATGGATCGGCCCGCGGATGCCCTAGACCGTGTAGCTGGTCGCCGGATACGACAGGACGAACGTGCAGGTCAGAGACACGCCGAAGGTCCAGTACATCACCCGGCGCGCGCCGATGCGATCGGCCAGCCAGCCCCCGACGATACGGAATAGGCCCGCCGGCAGCGCAAAGCAAGCGGTGACGAGGCCGGCGCCGGTGATGCCCATGCCATAGACACCGACGAGGTAGCGCGGCAGCCACAGCGACAGCGCCACGAACCCACCGAATACGAAGAAGTAATACAGAGCGAAGCGCCACACCTGGATATTCTTCAGCGGCGCCATTTGCCGCACGAACGACGCTTGGGCCGAACCCTGTGCGCGCCGACGTGCAAGACCCGGATCGTCGCGCACGACCAGGTAGAAAATGATCGCGGCGCCGGCGAGCGCCGACGCCCAGACGTGGGCGACCGCCGGCCAACCCCAGGTGCGCATCACCGTCGGCGCCACCAGGACGGTCAGCGCGGCACCCACATTGCCGGCGCCGAAGATGCCGAGCGCAGTGCCCTGCTTCCCGGGCGGAAACCACCTCGAAACAAAGGCGACCCCCACGGCAAACGAACCACCGGCGACACCCATCGCCAGTGCGGCCAGCAGGAATTCTGCATAGGTAGCCGCCGTGGTCAGCAGCCATGTCGCCGTCGCCGCGACCAGCATGACCGCGGCGAACACGCGCCGACCGCCAAATTGATCGGCCCAGATGCCGAGGAACAGCCGGGTCACCGAGCCGGTGAGTATCGGGGTCGCGATCAGGAGGCCGAACTCCGTTTCGTTGAGCCCAAGCTGCTGCTTGATGCGCACGCCGATGATCGAAAAGACCGTCCAGACCGCGAAACACATCGCAAAGGAGAACGTACTGAGCCACAGCGCCCGCTGCTGCGGGCCGACGGGGACTGCATTCTGATCGTGCATGGCGTTATTTCCGCTTGGTGGGAGTGTCTTGACCGTGTCAGGCGGTCGCGAGCGCCTCGATCTCGTCGAGGCCGCGCACCTGGTAGCGCTCCTTCAACCCGAGCAGGTAGTGCTGCAGCTCGCGCTGGCGCACCTGCAGCTCCAGGTAATCGGAAATCCGCGCGCGCACCGCGTCGAACTGAAGCGCTTCGCCGGTAATGTATTCATCGACGCTGACGACGTGGTAGCCCCAGCGCGATTCCACCGGGAAAGCTGCGAACCCCTCGCGCAGACGGAAGATCTGGCGATCGAATTCCGGCGTCGTCTGGCCGCGCTGCAGCCAACCGAGCTCCCCGCCCTGATCTTTCGACGGACAGTCGGAGTAGCGCAGCGCGAAGTCGGCGAACCACAGCGGATTTGCCTTGAGTTCGCCGATCAGCCGCTCGCCTTCGGCTGCGGCATGCATGCGTGCGCTGATATCATCGGCCGGTGCGCCCAGCAGGATATGGCGTACGCGGATCCGGTCGGGCGCGCGCAAGCGTTCGCGGTTCTGCTCGTAGTAGCAGCGGCAATCGTCTTCGCTTGGCACCCGGTCCTCGATCTCGCGCTCCAGCAGCAAGCGGATACCGGCCTCCTTCTCGGTCTCGTGGCCGTCCGGCCGCAGTTTGCCGGCAAGGCCCAGCCGCTCGACTTCCCTGCGCAGCAGTTCGCGCACCACGAGTGCCCGCGCGGCGGCCGCGCGCGAGTGCTGCGGCGCGAGCGCGCGGTGGTGCTGCATTTCCTGCGCAATCTCGGCCTCGCTGATCGGCATGCTGCCGACGAACAGGTAACAGGACGCCTGCTGCCCGAAGTCAAGCGCAGCGTCGTCACCCGCGACGCTCATGATCTGTGCCCGTAACGCAGCGCCGGCTGCCGGCGGCGCACCACCTGGTACGGCCGCCACAGGTAGCTGACCGGGATGCTCCATACGTGCACCAGCCGCGTGAACGGCGCGACCAGGAACAGCGTCATGCCGAGGAACAGATGCGCCTTGTAGACCCAGTGCACGTTCATGACGAAGTTGGCGGCGCCCCAGCGGAAGGTGACGATGTACTGCGCCCAGTCGGCGAGCAGGAGCATCACGCTGCCGTCCATGTGGTGCGTGGAAATCACGATCGTGTAAAGGCCGAGCGCCAGCTGGATCAGCAGCAGCACCAGGATCAGCGTGTCGCCGACAGTGCCGGTCGCGCGCACGCGCGGGTTGAACAGCCGGCGCACGAGCAGGATGGCCAAGCCTGCGAGGCACATCAGTCCGAACACGCCGCCGACGACCATCGCGAGCAGCTGCTTATGCGGTGCGCTGATCAGCACCGAATACACCGAATGCGGCGTCAACAGGCCGACCAGGTGGCCGCCGAGCACGACCAGGATGCCGATGTGGAACAGGTTGCTGCCGAGGCGCATGCCGCGGCTCGACAGCAGTTGGCTCGAGCCGGTGCGCCAGGTGTACATGCCGCGATCGAAGCGCGCCCAGCTGCCGATGAAGAAGACCGCCATCGCGATGTAGGGGTAGAGCTGAAAGGCGAATGTCGCGAGATAGTTCATGGCTGCGCCTCCGAGCTGGCCGAATCGTTGCGCTCGCGGCCCGGCGGCGCGCAGTTCTGGTCGGGCGCCTCATGGCCGAAGCGCACCGCCTCCTCCTCCCACAGCCGGTCCATCGCTTCGGGCGTGTCATCGCGCGTTTCCTCGCTCGCGCGGCGGCGCAACGCATCGGTGTCGAGCTTGCCCTCGGCCAGCTCCACGAGGGTCTCGAACAGCACCACGTACGGACTCTTGCGTTCGTGCGCGCGCGCCGCAAGCATCGCGAGTATGTGGCTGACATGGCTCAGCCAATCGCGCCCCTCGTCCTGCGGACGCTGCGCGAGGTACTCGAGCAGCAGCGGGATGTAGTCGGGCAATTCCCTGGCCGCGAGCTCGAAGCCGTTGTTGCGGTATGCTTCGATCAAGTCGACCATCGCCTGGCCGCGATCGCGCGATTCGCCGTGGATGTGCTCGAACAGCAGGAGGCTCATCGAGCGGCCGCGGTCGAAGGTCGCAAGCCAGGCGTCCTGTGCGGCGAGCGGATCCGCATCCAGCAGATCCTGTACGAATGCGCCGAGCGCCGCGCGCCGCGGCGCGGGCAACAGCGGCTCATCCAGCGCGCCGAGCAGCTCCGCGCTGTGCTGCCACAATTCGTCCTGCGGATAGTCGAGCAGCACCCCAATCACCTTGAGCAGCCTCATGGGGTCACCTCGTGCTTCTGCGCGCGCTGCGGATGCACCGCAAAGGTCGTGGCCTTGCGCTGGCCAAAGAGGTCGGCCGGACTGTCGCCGCTGCAGCCGTTGCCGAAACTGAAGCCGCAGCCGCCGCGCTCGCCGAACGCATCGTTCGCGTACTCGCGATGCCCGCTCGGGATCACGAAGCGATCCTCATAGTTGGCGATCGCGAGATAGCGGTACATGTCCTCGGCCTGGGCCACGGTGAGGCCGGCTTGGCGGAGCACGGCGAGGTCCTCGACGCCGTCGACGTTGCGCGCGCGGCGCCAGGAGCGCATCGCCATCATGCGCTCGAGCGCACGCACCACCGGGGCCTCATCGCCCGCGCTGAGCATGTTGGCGAGGTAGCGCACCGGAATGCGCAGCGAGGCGATGTCCGGCAGTTCGCCGTTCATGCCGATATGGCCGCGCTCGGCGGCGGACTGGATCGGCGACAGCGGCGGCACGTACCATACCATCGGCAGCGTGCGGTATTCCGGATGCAGCGGCAGCGCGAGCTTCCAGTCGATCGCGAGCTTGTACACCGGCGAGGCCTTGGCCGCTTCCAGCCAGTTGTCCGGGATGCCCTCGTTGCGCGCCGCCTCGATCACCTGCGGGTCGAACGGGTCGAGAAAGAGGTTCAGGTGCGCCCGGTACAGATCCTTCTCGGCCGGCGCCGACGCGGCTTCCTGGATACGGTCGGCGTCATACAGCATCACGCCTAGATAGCGGATGCGGCCGACGCAGGTTTCCGCGCACACGGTCGGCTCGCCCATCTCGATGCGCGGGAAACAGAAGATGCACTTCTCGGATTTGCCGCTCTTCCAGTTGTAATAGATCTTCTTGTACGGACAGGCCGACACGCACATGCGCCAGCCGCGGCACTTGTCCTGGTCGATCAGTACGATGCCGTCCTCCTCGCGCTTGTAGATCGCACCGCTCGGGCACGCCGACACGCACCCGGGATTCAGACAATGCTCGCACCGGCGCGGCACGTACATCATGAAGGTCTTCTCGAACGCGCCGTAGATCTCCTTCTGGGTCGAATCGAAGTTGCGGTCCTTGGCGCGCTTGGCGAATTCGCCGCCGAGAATCTCCTCCCAATTCGGGCCCCAGTTGATCTTCTGCATGCGCTCGCCGCTGATCAGCGAACGCGGGCGTGCGGTCGGCTGATGCTCGCCCTCGGGCGCCTGGTGAAGATGCTGGTAGTCGAAATCGAACGGCTCGTAATAGTCGTCGATCTGCGGGAGATCCGGGTTCGCGAAGATCTTCGACAAGAGCCGCCAGCGCCCGCCGCTGCGCGGCATGAGCTTACCGGCACCGGTGCGCACCCAACCGCCGTTCCACTTGTCCTGATTCTCCCATTCCTTGGGATAGCCGATGCCGGGCTTGGTCTCGACATTGTTGAACCACGCGTACTCGACGCCTTCGCGCGATGTCCACACGTTCTTGCAGGTGATCGAGCAGGTATGGCAGCCGATGCACTTGTCGAGGTTCAGCACCATCGCGATCTGGGCACGGATTTTCATCACGCCACCTCCTTGGCGATGGGCGGTACGGGCTCGCCGTCCAGCCAGTCGACTTTGTCCATCTTGCGTACGATCACGAACTCGTCGCGGTTCGTGCCGCAGGTGCCGTAATAATTGAAGCCGTAGGCCAATTGCGCGTAGCCGCCGATCATATGGGTCGGCTTGAGCACCACGCGGGTCACCGAGTTGTGGATGCCGCCGCGGCTGCCGGTGATCTCGGAGCCAGGGATGTTGAGAATCCGCTCCTGCGCGTGGTACATCATCGCCATGCCCGGCATCACGCGCTGGCTGACCACGGCCCGCGCCGTGATCGCGCCGTTCACGTTAAACAGCTCGATCCAGTCGTTGTCCTCGATGCCGGCCTCGCGCGCGTCATCCTCGCTGAGCCACACGATCGGTCCGCCGCGGGACAAGGTCTGCATCAGCAGATTGTCGCTGTAGGTGCTGTGGATGCCCCACTTCTGGTGCGGCGTGATCCAGTTCAGCACGATCTCGCGGTTGCCGTTGCTGCGCCTGTTGTGCAGCGGCTCGACCGTCTTGGTGTCGACCGGCGGCCGGTAGCTCATGAAACCCTCGCCGAACGCGATCATCCATTCATGATCCATGTAGAATTGCTGGCGTCCGGTGATCGTGCGCCATGGGATCAGTTCGTGGACGTTGGTGTAGCCGGCGTTGTAGCTGACGTGCTCGTCCTCGAGGCCGGACCAGATCGGCGAGGAGATGATCTTGCGCGGTTGCGCCTGGATATCGCGGAAGCGAATCGCCTCGTGTTCCTTGCCGAGCGCGAGATGCGCGTGTTCGCGCCCGGTGAACCCGCTGAGCGACTCCCATGCCTTGACCGCCACGTGGCCGTTGGTCTCGGGCGCGAGATGCAGGATCACCTCGCAGGCATCGATCGCGCTCTCGATCCGCGGCCGGCCCCGGCTCACGCCCTCGTCGGTCACCTGGTGATTGAGCTTGCCGAGAAATGCGACCTCGTCCTTGGTATCCCAGGTCATTCCCTTGCCGCCGTTGCCGAGCTTCTCGAGCAAAGGGCCGAGCGAAGTGAACTTCTTGTACAGGTTCGGGTAGTCGCGCTCGACCAGCGCGATCGACGGCATCGTCCGGCCCGGAACCGGTGCGCACTCGCCCTTCTTCCAGTCCTGTACGCCGAACGGCATCGCGAGCTCGTTGGGGGTGTCGTGCAGCGTCGGCGTGAGCACCAGGTCCTGTTCGACGCCCAGGACGCCGGGGGCCATGTCGCTGAGCGCGCGGGCGAGGCCCTTGAATATGTCCCAGTCGCTGCGCGACTCCCACGCCGGGTCCACCGCCTTCGACAGCGGGTGGATGAACGGGTGCATGTCCGAGGTGTTGAGATCGTCCTTCTCGTACCAGGTCGCGGTGGGCAGCACGACATCCGAATACAGCGCCGTGGTGCACATGCGAAAGTCGAGCGTGACCAAGAGGTCGAGCTTGCCCTCGGGAATCTCGTCGCGCCATTTGATCCCTTCCGGCTTGACCGCACCGCACTCGCCGAGATCCTTGCCCTGCACTCCGTGGCGGGTGCCCAGCAGGTGCCGCAGCATGTACTCGTGTCCCTTGCCGGAGGAGCCGAGCAGGTTGGAGCGCCAGACGAACATCACGCGCGGGAAGTTCTGCGGCGCGTCCGGATCGGCATAGGCAAAATCCAGCTTGCCGTCCCGCAACTGGCCGACCACATAGTCGGCAGGCGCCTGTCCGGCCGCGGCGGCGGCGCGCGCGATCTGCAGCGGATTGCGATCGAGCTGCGGCGCACTCGGCAGCCAGCCCATGCGGATCGCCCGCAGGTTGAAGTCCGCGAGGCTCCCCTGGTATTTCTCCGGATCGGCGAGCGGCGAGAGGATCTCCTTCACCGCGAGCTTCTCGTAGCGCCACTGGTCGGACATGAAGTAAAAGAACGAAGTGCCGTTCATCTGCCGCGCCGGACGCATCCAGTCGAGCGCAAAGGTCAGCGGAATCCAGCCGCTCTGCGGCCGCAGCTTCTCCTGACCGACGTAATGCGCCCAACCGCCGCCGGTCTGGCCGACGCAGCCGCACATGATCAGCATGTTGATCAGGCCGCGGTAGTTCATGTCGTTGTGGAACCAATGGTTCAAGCCCGCGCCGACGATGATCATGCTGCGGCCGCGCGTCTTGTCGGCGGTGCGCGCGAACTCGCGCGCGATCTCGATCACTTGGGCGCGCGGCACGCCGGTTATTTTTTCCTGCCACGCCGGCGTGCCGGGCAGATCGTCGTCGTAACTCGCGGCGACGTTGCCGCCGCCGAAGCCGCGGTCGACGCCGTACTGCGCGAGCAGCAGGTCGTACACGGTCGCGACCGCCCATTCCTTGCCGTCGGCCAGCCGCAGCTTGCGCAGCGGGATATTGCGCTCCAGGATCTCGTCGAACTTCGAGGCCGTCCAGCGATCGTGCTCGATGCCGCCGAAGTACGGGAAGCTGACCGCCTCGAAGCCGTCATTGAAGCCATCGAGGCTCAGGCGCAGGCGCGTGGCGCGGCCGGCGCTGTCCTTCTCCTCGATGTTCCACTTGCCCTTCTCGCCCCAGCGAAAGCCGACCGAGCCGTTGGGCACGGTGATCTCGCCGCTGTTTTCGTCCCAGGCCAGCGTCTTCCATTCCGGATTGTTGGCCTCGCCGAGTCCGCCGAGATCGCTCGCGCGCAGAAAGCGGCCGGGCACCAGCCGGCCGTCGGCACGCTTCTCGATCTGCACCAGCAGCGGCATGTCGGAGTACCGGCGGCAGTAGCCGGTGAAATAGGCCGATGGCTCGGCGACGTGAAATTCCTTGAGAATCACGTGGCCGAAAGCGAACGCGAGCGCCGCATCGGTGCCCTGCTTGGGGTGCAGCCAGTGGTCGGTGAGCTTGGCCACCTCGGCATAGTCCGGCGCGATCGCCACGGTCTTGGTGCCGTTGTAGCGCGCCTCGCTGAAGAAGTGGGCGTCGGGCGTGCGCGTCTGCGGCACGTTCGAGCCCCACGCGATGATGTAGCGGCTGTTGTACCAGTCGGCGGACTCCGGCACGTCGGTCTGCTCGCCCCACACCTGCGGCGATGCCGGCGGCAGGTCGCAGTACCAGTCGTAGAACGACAGGCAGGCGCCGCCGAGCAGCGACAG
>DAIDTN010000113.1 GCA_027457185.1 Burkholderiales bacterium
GCGGCGCCGCCTGGTGCGCCGGCTGCTGCGCGTCGCCGGGATCACCGCGCTGATCGCCTATTTCGGCTTTGCCGCAGTGCTGCTCGCGCTGCGCTTCTGGATTTTGCCGCAGATCGAGAACCATCCGGAGCTCATCGCCCAGGTGATTTCGCGCAATATCGGTCAGCGCGTCAGCATCGGCAGTGTCGATTCCGGCTGGCAGCGCCTGCGCCCCTACCTCGCCCTGACCGATCTGCGCCTGTACGATAGCGACGGCAAGATTGCCCTGTCGCTGCCCTCGGTGTCTTGCACCGTATCGTGGGATTCGCTTGTCTTCGGCAGCTTGCGTTTCAATTCCCTTTCGCTGGACCGGCCTGATCTGAACATTCGCCGGGACCAGGCGGGGACGCTTTATGTCGCCGGCGTCAAGCTCAATGCCGAGGCCGCGGGCGCGGGTTTCTCCGAATGGTTGATGGCGCAGAACGAAGTGGTCATCCGCGACGCCCAGGTGAGCTGGGACGATCAGTTGCGCCATGCGCCTTTGTTGTCGTTGTCCAACGTGAACTTCGTCATTCGCAATCGCGGCAGCCATCATCGGTTCGCGCTGCGCGCGCAGCCGCCGCGAGAAATCGCCGCCGCGCTCGACCTGCGCGGCGACTTTCAGGGCAGGACGTTGCAGCAGCTGCAGGCTTGGAACGGCAAGCTCTATGCCGAACTCGCCGACATCGACCTCGCGGCCTGGCGCGCATGGATTGACTATCCGCTGGAAATCCAGCACGGACGGGGCGGCTTGAGGCTGTGGCTGGGTTTTGCCGACAAGCGCCTGGAACAGGCCACTGCCGACGTCGCGCTGGGCGGCATCAGCGCGCGCCTTGCGCCCGAGCTGCCCCTGTTGGAAATGCGCGTGCTGCAAGGGCGCCTGACGGCGACGCGTACCGGCGGAAGCTACGAAATCGGCGGCAAGCAGTTAGCGCTGGAACTGCAATCCGGCGTAACCCTACCGCCGGCGCAGTTTGCCGTGCAATGGCGGCCCGGCGACGCCACGCGTGCCGAGCAGGGTGACGTGCGCATCGACGCGCTGGCGCTGCAGCCGCTGGCTTTATTGGGCGAGTATCTGCCCCTGCCCGAGGCGCTGCGTAAATTCCTGGCCGACGCCGCGCCCCCGGGCAGCGTCTCCGACATGCATTTCGATTGGCAGGGTCCCCTGCAGAATCCGCAGAGCTACAGGGCGCGCGGGCATTTCGACCGGCTGGGCATGCGCGCCTACGCCGGGCTCCCCGGTTTCTCTGGAATCAGCGGCAACATCGATGGCAATGAAGGGGGGGGCAGCGTATTGCTTAACGCGCGCAATGCGGAGGTGGATTTGCCGCAGGTATTTGCCGGGACATCGCCTAATTTTGACACCCTCACCGCGCAGATGGCGTGGAGCCATGTGCGCGGCAAGCTGCAGCTCAAGCTGTCCAATATCACCTTTGCCAATGCGGACCTGGCCGGAACGGCGTTTGGCAGCTACACGACCGCGGCAGACGGGCCCGGCACCATCGATTTGACGGCACAGCTGAACCGCGCCGACGCGCGCCATGTGGCGCGCTACATCCCGTTCATGGACAAGTCCGCCTTCGATTGGCTGGACGGCGCCTTGCTTGGCGGGAGCGCCAACGATATAAGTCTGCGCCTCAAAGGCAACCTCAAGGACTTTCCGTTCCAGAGCGGTAAGGACGGGACGTTCCAGATCGCGGGCAGGGTGACCGACGGGAGCTTGCGCTACGCGGCTGGCTGGCCGACGATAGACGGCATCGACGCGAACCTGCGTTTCGACGGCAAGCGCATGGAAGTGACGAGCAACAAGGCGAAAGTGCTAGGCGCAAAGGTGAGCGCTGCGCGCGTGGTCCTGGCGGACCTGTTCGCGCCGGAGCGTACGCTCGCGATAAGCGGCGAGGCCGAAGGACCGACCGCCGAATTCCTGAAGTTCATTGCGCAAAGCCCGGTGAACAAGATGACCGGCGCCATCACGGCAAACATGGGCGCGGTGGGCAACGGCAAGCTGCAACTTAAGATTGAGTTGCCGCTGGCGCATCTGGCCGAGGCCAAGGTGGAGGGCAATTACCAGCTGATCGATAATCGCCTGAGCATCGGTGCCGATTGGCCGCCGATGTCGCAGGTGAGCGCTCGCCTCGCATTCAGCGACAGCAGCGTGAGCATGCGCGCGGTCAACGCGCGGTTTCTGGGGGGGCCGGTCGCGGTCAGCATCGCCACTCAGGACGACGGCAGCATTGCCGTCGATGCGCACGGCACGCTCGATGCGGCGACGCTGCAATCGGCGCTGGGGCCGCCGCTGCTGCGGCAGCTGAGCGGCACCACCGCCTGGCGTTCGAACATGAATTTCGGCAAGCGCGGCGCCAGCATTCTGGTGGAATCCGGACTACAGGGCATCGTTTCTACGCTGCCGGCGCCGCTAAGCAAAGCAAGAGACGATGTGCTGCCACTGCGCTTCGAGTACACGGCCAGCGCCGGGGAGCGCAGCAGCGGCTGGAGCGGGTCGCCTGCGTCGGATCGCAGCACCCTGGATTTGGGCGGTATCGTGCGCGCGGAAGTGCAGCGCCGTCGCGACGGCGGGAAAATGGTGATCGAGCGCGGCGCCATCGGCCTCAATGAGGCGCCCAGGCTGCCCGAAACGGGCATGGTGCTCAACGGCCATGCGAAAGAACTCGACCTGGATCAGTGGCTCAGCGCGCTCGCGGGGGCCGGCGGGTCGCAGTTGCCCTTGTCCTCGCTCAATCTCAAGGTGGGCGCGCTGGATGTGTACGGCAAACGCATCAATGATGTCGCGCTGCGCGCCGGGTTCGAGGGCAGCGACTGGCTCGCCACGATCGATGCGCGCGAACTCGCCGGTAACGTGCACTGGCGCTCCCAGGGCAAAGGGCGGGTGAGCGCGCAGCTGACGCATTTCACTTTCCCCAAGCCGACTCCGGGCACGGTGGCAGATACGGCGCCGACGAAAGAATTGCCCGCGCTCGACATCATTGCGGACAACCTGGTCGTAGGCGACAAGAAGCTCGGGCGGCTGCAGCTGACAGCGGCGAACGAGGGGCTGGACTGGCGCATAGACCGGCTGACGCTGACGACGCCGGAGGCCAGCCTGAGCGCCGACGGTCTGTGGCGGGGCGTCGCCGCGCAACAGCGCACCAGCGTGAACCTGAAGCTGGAAATTCGCGACATCGGAAAATATCTGGCGCGCTTGGGCTATCCGGGGACGGTGCAGCGCGGCAGCGCCACGCTGCAGGGCAAGCTCGCCTGGGCCGGCGACCCACAAACGATCGATTACCCGACCCTTTCGGGAAATCTGGCGCTGAGTGCGGAAAAAGGGCAGTTCCTCAAGATCGAACCGGGGATAGGCAAGCTGCTGGGGATTCTCAGTCTGCAGGCGCTGCCGCGGCGCATCACCCTCGACTTCCGCGATATTTTCAGCGAGGGCTTCGCCTTCGATACCATGAGCGGCACCGCCACGGTGGACAATGGCGTATTGCACCTGCAGGACTTCACCATGCAAGGACCTTCCGCGCACGTGGCGATGTCCGGAGACATCGATCTCGTCCACGAAACGCAGGCGCTCAAGGTGCACGTGGTGCCCAGCGTGGGCGACAGCCTGGCGGTAGCGGGGGGGCTGATGCTCGCCAATACGATTGCAGGGATTGCGTCATTTGTGGCCCAGCGGCTGCTCAAGGACCCGCTCGGACAGGTTTTCGCATATGAATACCTGGTCACCGGCAGCTGGGCCGATCCCAAGGTGGAGAAGGTGGCGCGCGAAACGCCGGCCGGCAGCACGCATGCGCCGGCGGCTGGCAGCGCGGGCGGTATCGAGTAAGCGCGGCGCGCGGGCCGGCTGCGGCAATGGCCGGCAGCACCCGTCACTGACCGAACGAGAGGAACAACGTCCATGGCTGAAGGCAAGTTCAAGGTAGCGGCAGTGCAGATGGTGTCCGAACCCGAGGTGCAGGCGAATCTTGCGGCCGCGGGCGAACTGATAGCGCGGGCCGCGGGCGAGGGCGCGCGCCTGGTGGCGCTGCCCGAGTACTTTTGCATCCTCGGCCTGCGCGATCGCGACAAGGTGGATGTGCGCGAAGACTACGGGCACGGTCCGATACAGGACTTCCTCGCCACGGCCGCTGCGACGAACAAGGTGTGGCGGGTCGGCGGCTCGGCGCCGCTCGCCTGCTCCGACCCGGACAAGGTGCGCAACACCTTCCTCGTGTTCGACGATAGCGGTCGGCGCGTCGCGCGCTACGACAAAATCCACCTGTTCGGT
>DAIDTN010000114.1 GCA_027457185.1 Burkholderiales bacterium
TGGTGGCATTGCCTTGCGGATCGAGATCGATCAGAAGCACGCGCTTGCCGGCGCCGGCAAGGCCGGCCGCAAGGTTGACACTGGTCGTGGTCTTGCCCACCCCGCCCTTCTGGTTGGCGACGGCGAGGATACGCGGCATCATCGAATGGCTTTCGAAAAGGGCTTGTGCAGTTGGAACTGGCGCAAACCGGAGGGCGACCCAAAGCGATGCGCGTCGTCGATCGGCCCCTTGCGGTTTGCCTCGCGTTCGCACTGCATCACCCTGCCTGCTCCATTTGTCCGATCAGCACCAGATGCCGCGCACCGTCGAGGCCCGGGACCGCAAGCGGCAGCACCTGCAGCACTTTCAAGTCGGGCGGCAGCTTGTCGATTTCCTCATACGGATGCAGACCCTTCATCGCCGCGAATATCCAGCCCGGCGCGAGCAAATGCCGCGTGATGCGCACGAACTCGCCCATGTCTGAAAAAGCGCGCGAAATGATCACATCGAACTTGTTCTGCGATTGCCAGGACTCTACGCGCTCGGCACAGACCTCGACGTTTTTCAGCTTCAGTTCGATTACCGCCTGGTTCAGAAACGCCGCCTTCTTGTGATTGCTGTCGAGCAGAATGGCATGCATGCCCGGGTTGGCGAGCGCCAGCGGAATGCCGGGCAGTCCGGCGCCGCTCCCCACATCCAGCAGGCGCCGGGCGTGCAGATGCGGCGCCACCGCCAAGCTGTCGAGCAGGTGATGGCTTACCATTTTCTCCGGCTCGCGGATTGCGGTGAGATTGTATGCGCGGTTCCATTTTTCGATCAGCGCAATATAGTCGAGCAGGCGCTGCTGGGTGTCGCGCGTCAGCGTCAATCCCAGCGCGATCAGCCCTTGCTGCAGTTGATCGGCGGTGCTCATGCCGCCGGCCGCTGCGCGCGCGTAGCGTCGGACAGGCCGCCTTCGGAGTCGCTCTGCGCGTGTAGTGATGAGGGCGCAGCGAGCGTGGCTTTGACTCGGCTTCCCGTATCCGCGAATCCACGCTTCAGGTGTACCAGCAACAAGGAAATGGCAGCCGGCGTCAGGCCGGAGATGCGCGAAGCCTGGCCTATGGTTTCGGGTTTATGCTGGTTGAGTTTTTGCTGCACTTCTTTGGACAAACCGCGCACAGCGCAATAATCGAGATCGAGCGGCAACGCGGTCGCCTCGTATTGCTGCCGCCGCAGCACTTCGTCGTGCTGGCGGGCGATGTAGCCGTCGTACTTGATCTGGACCTCGACCTGCTCGGCGACTACCGGGTCATGAACCGGCTCACCCGCGCCCGGCAAAGACATCAGGCTGGCGTAGCTCACATCCGGACGGCGCAGCAAATCAGTAAGCGCATACTCTCGTTCTATGCCTTTACCTAAGACATTCTCCGCATCTTCTTGAGACAGCGATCGGGGATTGATCCAGGTCGATTTAAGCCGCTCGAGCTCCCTCGCAACCGCCTCGCGCTTGCGCTCGAAAGCCTCCCAGCGGACATCGTCAACGAGGCCCAGGCCGCGCCCAACCTCGGTAAGACGCATGTCTGCATTGTCCTCGCGCAGCATCAGGCGATATTCTGCGCGGCTGGTAAACATGCGGTAGGGTTCGGACACGCCGCGGGTGATGAGATCGTCCACCAGCACGCCGATATAGGCTTGGTCCCGGCGCGGGCACCACGCCTCACGGCCTTGCACCTGCAAAGCGGCGTTGATGCCGGCGAGCAAGCCCTGGGCAGCGGCCTCTTCATAGCCGGTGGTGCCGTTGATCTGCCCGGCGAAAAACAGTCCGGATATCGCTTTGGTTTCGAGCGAAGACTTAAGCCCGCGCGGATCGAAGTAGTCGTACTCGATGGCATAGCCGGGGCGCAGAATATGCGCCCTCTCCAGGCCCCCGATCGAGCGCACCAGCTCAAGCTGCACGTCGAACGGCAGGCTGGTGGAAATCCCGTTGGGATAGAACTCGTTCGTGGTAAGACCCTCGGGCTCGAGGAAAATTTGATGGCTTGCCTTGCCCGCGAAACGGTGGATCTTGTCCTCGATCGACGGACAGTAGCGCGGGCCCACGCCCTCGATGACGCCGGTATACATCGGCGAGCGATCGAGCCCGCCGCGAATAATTTCGTGGGTGCGCGCATTGGTGTGGGTAATCCAGCAGGGCAGCTGCCGCGGATGCATCGCGCGGCTGCCCATGTAGGAAAACACCGGCGCCGGGTCGTCGCCCGGCTGTTCCTGCATTGCCGAAAAATCGATGGAACGGCCATCGATACGCGGTGGCGTCCCGGTCTTTAGCCGGCCTTGCGGAAGCTTCAACTCGCGCAGCCGCGCAGCCAGGCTGAGCGACGGCGGATCGCCCGCTCTCCCCGCCGGGTAATTGACCATACCGACATGGATCAGCCCGGACAGAAAAGTACCGGTGGTCAGGACCACGGCGCGCCCGGTGAATCGGACACCCAGTTGGGTCACCACGCCGCTTACCCGGTCGCCCTCCAGCGTGAGGTCATCCACGGCCTGCTGGAACAAGGTCAGCTTGGACTGGTTTTCCAGCCGCGCACGAATTGCCTGCTTGTACAGCAGCCGGTCGGCCTGGGCGCGGGTCGCTCGCACCGCCGCACCCTTGCTCGAATTGAGTATGCGGAACTGGATGCCTGCTTCGTCAGCGGCGATGGCCATGGCGCCACCCAGCGCGTCGACTTCCTTGACCAGATGCCCTTTGCCGATACCGCCGATCGACGGGTTGCAGGACATCTGCCCCAAAGTCTCGATATTGTGGGTGAGCAGCAGGGTATTACAACCGGCCCGGGCGGCGGCGAGCGCAGCCTCGGTCCCGGCATGTCCGCCGCCAACCACGATCACGTCGAATTTGGTAGGGAAATGCATACGCCCGGTGCCGCGCTAAAGACGCGTGATTTTACGCTCATTTCCCAGACACCGTAAGCCGTTGTTCCCCGTGGAACAACCAGAAAATCCGGTTCCCGCCGCTGCGCGAAACAAGGTTATGCCAACTTTGAGTTGGCGCCGGGGGAGTGTGCCGCTTTGATGTTCCACGTGGAACCTATGCCCGCCGCGAATGGCTGCAGCGTCGATGTACGCAGCAATAATATAGCTGCCCCGGGCGGCAGCTAATCTAGGCGGTGTCGCCCGAAGCCAAACCGAGATAGCTCTCTATCACGCGCGGATCGGACGCGAGATCTGCGCTTTGGCCTTCGACGGCGATTTCACCCGTTTCAAGCACGTAGCCGTAGTCGGACACCTGCAGCGCGGCGCGGGCGTTCTGTTCCACCACCAGGATGGAGACGCCAGTGTCGCGCAGGCTGGCGATGACGCGGAAGATATCGCGCACAATCAGCGGCGCTAGGCCCAGGCTGGGCTCATCCAGCATCAGCAGGCGCGGACGACTCATCAGCGCCCGGCCCAGCGCGAGCATCTGACGCTCGCCCCCGGAAAGCGTGCCGGCAAGCTGTCGGCGGCGTTCTTTCAAACGCGGAAACAACTGGTAGACCTGCTCGAAGTCGACGGCGATGGTCTTGTCGCGTTTGCGATAGCGGTGAAAGGCGCCGAGCACCAGATTATCCTCTACCGTCATCGCGGCAAACAATTCGCGCCGCTCCGGCACCAGACACAGGCCGCGGCTGACGCGCTGTTCCGGCTCGACCCCGTTGAGGTCCGTACCGGCATAACAAACGTTACCGCGGGCAGGCAGCATGCCCATGATGGCGGCTAGGAGTGTGGTCTTGCCCGCGCCATTGGGGCCAATGACCGTGACTATCCTGCCCTCGTCGACGCCCAGCGAGACCCGGTGCACGGCTTCCACCTTGCCGTAGGCGACGCACAGATCGCGCACATCCAGCAGCCGGTTCATTTCACGCTGCCTAAGTAAGCTTCCAACACCGCGGGATTGGCCTGGATTTCCTGCGGTAGTCCCTCTGCGAGCTTTTCACCGAAGTCCATCACCACCAGCCGGTCCACCAGCTTCATGACAAAATCCATGTCGTGCTCGACCAGCAGGATGCTCATGCCCTCGGACCTGAGTTTGCGCAACAACTCGGCGAGCGAGCGCTTTTCCTGGTAACGCAGCCCGGCCGCGGGTTCATCGAGCAGCAGCAGTACCGGATCAGCACAGAGCGCCCGCGCGATTTCCAGAATGCGCTGCTGACCGAGCGCCAGACTGCCAGCCTGCTCGTGCACGCTGGCGCCCAAGCCCACGCGCTCCAGCTGGCGCGCGGCCTCCGCGAGCAGCATCGCCTCCTCCGCGCGTTCCAGGTGTAGCGCGGCGCTGATCACGCCTTTGCTGCCGCGCAGGTGCGCTCCGATCGCTACGTTCTCCAGCACGCTCATCGTCGGCAGCAGGTGCACCTGCTGAAAAGTCCGCGCCAGCCCGTGCGGGACGATAGCGCGCGCGGACAAGATAT